>CALKKU010000112.1 GCA_937995285.1 uncultured Bacteroidales bacterium
CTTTCGCTTCTCAATGTTCGCTTGCCTTGTTTCCCAAAAGCGAGTGCAAAGTTACGACTTCTTACCTTACCGACCAAATATTTTACTTACTTTTTTATGCTGTAGAACATAAAATTTTTACCGTCTTCCCCACACTCTCCTATCCCTCAGTCTTTTGCAAATTCCATTTTTTCGCACTTTTCGCAACACTTTTTTGAGCGAAACAGACAAGCAAAGCACAAGTAAACGCTCTATAAGTGAAACACCACCCTACCCGAACGCAATTTCAAGCAAAAAAAATTCTCCTTTATTTTCTATAATTCTTCTCCAGTTTTTCGCTTTTATTCTTCTTCATTTGACTACGGGAAATAGATTTCGTAACTTTGCATAACATCAAAATACACATTATATGAAGAAATTTTTTACTCTTATATCAATAATATTATTGTCTGTTGCCGCAAGTAGTGCCGGAGTCGGCGACGTGAGGTGGCACAACGAAGCCAATGACACAATCGAAATAACAAATATTTTAAAGGATGTCGCCGGCCGAGAATTTCAATCCGCATCCGCACGAACGGGCTATATAGCGCGAATGTTCATCGGCCGCCCATACGTGGCACATACTCTCGAAGGCGATGAGGAAAAACTCACAGTCAATCTCGACGAGCTCGACTGTACTACATTTGTCGACGTAGTATTGGCCCTGTCGTACACCGCAGCCGAACGTCGCGACGGCTGGCAGGACTTTCTCTTCAACCTGCAACGAATGCGCTACCGCAACGGCGAAGTCGACGGCTACGCTTCGCGCCTGCACTACAACTGCGATTGGGCTGTAGACAATATTCACCGAGGCAACCTCATCGACGTAGTGCGCAATATGCCGCGCTGCGCCTATATGACACGCTCCATCGACTTTATGAGCGCCCACCGCGACAAGTACCCTGCTCTCACCGATTCCACAGAGTTCGAGCGCATAAAAATTGCAGAGGACGGCTACCGCAACCACCGCTTCCCGTACATCAAAACGAGCGAACTTACTTCACGCGAAGTCAAAGCCACGCTCCGCGACGGCGACGTGCTCGCATTCGTATCGAACCGCAAAGACCTCGACGTAACGCACCTCGGCTTCGTTGTCAAAGAAAACGGAGAACTGTATGCACTCCATGCATCGAGCACCGACGGCGTGGTGGAAATATCAAAAGCGCCGCTCGCCGACTTCGTGAAGCGCAACCGCTACTGGATCGGCGTCCGAGTATATCGCCTCGCAGAATAAAACAAAGTCGCGACTCGCAATGAGCCGCGACTTTGTTCATAGTCGCTTTGAATAATGTTTTGAATTATTCGGGACGCTTGGTCTTCTTGCCATAACCGTAAACTGCGGCAGCACCGAGTTCTTCTTCGATACGGAGAAGCTGGTTGTACTTGGCCATACGGTCGGAACGCGATGCGGAACCGGTCTTGATCTGGCCTGCGTTGGTTGCAACTGCGATGTCTGCGATGGTGGCATCTTCAGTTTCGCCCGAGCGGTGCGAGATAACTGCGGTGTAACCGTTGCGCTGAGCGAGTTCAACTGCACGGAGAGTTTCGGTGAGCGAACCGATCTGGTTAACCTTAACGAGGATAGAGTTTGCGCAACCTTCTTCGATACCACGCTTGAGGTACTTAACGTTGGTTACGAACAAGTCGTCGCCTACCAACTGGCAACGGCCGCCGATGAGGTCGGTAAGAATCTTCCAGCCTTCCCAGTCGTTTTCGGCCATACCGTCTTCGATTGAGTCGATAGGATATTTTTCAACAAGGCCCTTGAGGAATTCAGCCTGCTGAGCGCTGGTGAGCTTGGGAGCGTTTGCGCCCTGCTTCCATGTATAGTCGTAAACACCGTCGTTGAAGAATTCCGAAGAAGCGCAGTCAAGACCGATGGTAACGTCCTTGCCGGGAACATAGCCTGCGAGTTCGATAGCCTTGATGATAACGTTGAGAGCGTCTTCAGTACCGTCGAGGTTGGGAGCAAAACCGCCTTCGTCACCTACTGCAGTAGAGAGGTTGCGTTCCTTGAGCACCTTCTTGAGGTTGTGGAATACTTCAGTACCCATACGAATGCCTTCCTTGAACGAAGAAGCGCCGATAGGACGAATCATAAATTCCTGGAAGCAGATAGGAGCGTCAGAGTGAGCGCCGCCGTTGATGATGTTCATCATAGGCACGGGCAGAGCGTATGTGTTGCAACCGCCGATGTACTTGTAGAGGGGAAGGTCGAGGTAGTCGGCAGCAGCCTTGGCAACTGCGAGCGATACACCGAGGATAGCGTTTGCGCCGAGGTTGCTCTTGGTATCAGTACCGTCGAGTGCAAGCATCTTTTCGTCGATGGCGATCTGGTCGAGAGCGCTCATACCTACGAGAGCTTCAGCGATGGGGCCGTTAACGTTGGCCACAGCCTTGGTTACACCCTTACCCATATAGCGTGTCTTGTCACCGTCACGAAGTTCGAGAGCTTCGTTGACGCCTGTAGAAGCGCCTGAGGGAACTGAAGCGCGACCTTTAGCGCCCGATTCGAGGATTACATCAACTTCGACTGTGGGGTTGCCACGAGAGTCGAGAACTTCACGACCGATAATTTTTTCAATCTTCATAATTGTAAGTTACTTTTAAAA
>CALKKU010000113.1 GCA_937995285.1 uncultured Bacteroidales bacterium
GCTCGCGGCGGAAGACGCGGATGAGGCGCCACAGGCTGCGCAGGTCGGAGAGCGGCGCGATGCGGCGCTGCATCGGCACGGCAACGGTGCGCACGCCCTCGCGGGCGGCGATGCGGTCGAGCGCCTCGCCCGGCGACGACACCGCCACCACCTCGTACCCTTCATCCGACAGCTCACGCAGCAGCCCCCGACAGAACGTGTCCAACGACCCCGCAACCGTCGACGTCCGGATGAGTTTGAGGGTTGAAGTCTTTTTATCTTCAGCCGCTTTCATAGCATATTACTTATCGGGTGCGATGGTGTGGTAGACTTGTTCGTAGCCGGCGACCATGTGTGAGATGTCGTAGTCGGCGGCGCGGGCGGCGCAGGCTTCGGCGGTGCGGGCGTAGAGCGCGGGATCGGCGTCGAGGCGGCTGACGGCGTCGGCAAGCGCTTCGGCATCTTCGTGGGGGAAGAGCACGCCGGCTCCGCCTACGACTTCGCGCAGGCCGTCGACGTCAGAAGCCAACATCGGTCGGCCGGCGGCCATGCCTTCGAGCGACGACAGCGACAGTCCCTCGAAGTGGGACGACATCGCCACGTAGTCGGAAGCGCGGAGAATTGACGGCACGTCGGTGCGAAGGCCGAGGAAGTGAACTCGGTCGGCAGCGCCGAGGTCGGCGGCCAACTGTTCGCACGCCGGGCGGTTGACGCCGTCACCCACAAGGAACAGGTGGAATCGCTCGGGCAACCGGCTGACGGCACGGATGAGCGTCGGCTGATCTTTTTCCCAACGGAAGCCGGCGACCATGGTAATGATGCGTGCATCGTCAGAAAGGCCATTTCGGAGGTCGGGCGACGGAGCGGCATCGCGATATGCGGCGGTGTCAATACCGTTGTTGACTGTCGATATTTTATCGGAATCGGAGCCGATGAAGTCGCGGAGATTGTCTTCGGCTTTTTTCGATATGCAGATGATGTGGCGATAGCGGCTGTACATCCAGCGGTCGACAGCGGCATACCACTTCCACCGCCTCCGGCGGTTGGAAGTGGTATGTTCGGTGGTGCACAGCACCACCGAACATAACACGCTGCCTATGGCAGCGAACAGCTGCGGAGCAGTGTTGTGAGTGTGTACGATGTCGAATCGGCGCATCAGCCGGCGAAGGCGAAAGATGTGCAGAGGGTTGTAGACCGAGCCTCCGACGGCGAATGTGTGTATCTTGACGCCCGCGGCTTCGAGCCTGCGGCGGAACGTGGTATCGGTGCCGTCGAACAGCGCCACTTCCACATCAAGTCCGTCGGCAATCATCCGCGGCACTATCTGCGCAATAAGACTTTCCGCCCCGCCCGTCCGCAGCGATGTAATTACTTGTAAGATTTTCATATCATATTCGTCCCGACCTCTTTTTATTCGATCGGATAAACAATAAACTTTGCTGTCGGAGAACTTTGTCGTGGGATTATTTTGCCGGGACTACCGATAACGATGCAGTTGTCAGGGACATTGAAATTAACAAATGTACTTGGCGCAATCAACACATTATCACCTATTTTCACCCCCACTATCACTGAATTAACATTCATTATGACATTGTCTCCAATAGTGGGAATACCTTTGTGTTTGCCCTCGGAGTAGCCTATAAGACAACCTGAACTTATGTTGAAATTCTTTCCGATCACGGCACCGCCGTTAATAATTATCGAGCCGAAATGTGATATACGGAAACCTCGCCCGATTTTAGTTCCAATCGGAATTTGTATCTGTGTATGAAACATACAAAGGCGATGCAGTGCTGCCCAAAAGAATTTTGAAACAACATTACGTGCGCCAGACGCCTTTCTCAAAAAATATATGAACTGAAAACCGGGGACAAAAAAGAAATATTTCAATTTAGTCTTCAGCGACTTGCATCCGTTGCCTTCGTAGCGATACAAGTCATCTGTCAATATGCGGTTTGTTTCACTCATTTTATCTGAAATTTTGCGTTGCGCTTCACGCTGTGCTTAATTTTTAGATACAATAAAATGCCGGCAGGAATTGCCAAAACAGTCAGCATTTTCTTGGGGCTTTCGCTGATGAAATGCTTGTTGTTGCAGATAATGGAACTTGACACATAGTGGACACATTCTATGAACCGCCGCTTCAGGCCGAGCGCATTGACCATCTCGTATTTTCTGAAGAATACCCAACCCTTCGGATTGTTCCAATACTGTCGGTACATCGAATAACTTGAGCCGTCGAGTTGATAATCCACCACGACCAAAGGCTCGTTCAGCACAAGCAGTTCATAATCTTTATCAATGATATGATACTTGTAGGCAAGACCGACATACCGCTCGCCCTCGAATATGGGATATCGAGGGGTCCGCTTGATAACGTCAGTACGATAAACGAGCTTTTTATCACCCTTTCCGCCGTCGTGATAATACCCTCCGAGAGTAGTGGATTTCATACCGTCGGGGAATCCGCAGCCGATTACTTGATGAGATTCGTCGGCGACGTCAAGACCTATAATCCCGGCATACTTGCTTCGGTCAGCCTCGCTTAGCGAGTTCCATAGGTTTACGATTTTTTCGACTGCGTCATCAGGCATATAATCGTCCGAATCGATACAGGTGTTTAACTCGGTGTTTATGTTGTCATACGCCGTATTGTGCGCACCGTGCATACCTTGATTTTGCTGGTAGATGTAGCGAATGGGAATTTTAGCCTCTTTTATCCATTCGTCGACCAATTGGCGAGTGTTATCGGTAGAGCCGTCGTCGATGATGAGCCATTCGAAGTCGCGGCACGTCTGGCGACAGAGGCTCGCGTAGGTGCGACCAATGGTATGGGCGCGGTTGTAGGCGGGGGTGAATACGGTAAGCAGTGGCATAGTCGGTTGTGTCTCGTTTTTTAGTAAATCAAGTCCATAAACAGTGTAAAGCCGCAGTAAGCCAACAGGAAGATGCCTGCCTTACGGTCTTGGTCTTTCCACACTTGGAGATTTATCAGCGGATAGGCGATGACGACCGGATAGAGAAACCACGACAGGTAGGCAAATCGGTTGCTGAATGAACTCGAAATCACCATCACCCAAAAGGCATTGGTGAGAATATAGGTGGTACTGATTATATTGAATACGCGGTCGTTGATGCGTTTTTTTACGGCGACATACCACGTGAGCCAAATCGGCATGGCGCTATATAGCAGGAAATCCCAACGGAAGCCTGTGCGCGAAAATTCCGACATATCTGCATTGGTGCTCGTGTAGTGCGACATTCGGTCGTCGAAACCGAGCGATGCGAAGAAGTTGGTGACTGCACCGCCGGCAACGAGCGATATGAGAATGGAGAGAATCCAGAATCGGATTGCCGTACGCGGGCTTTTGATGAAAAATATACTTGTCAATGCTGCCGCAATCGGCAACATAATAGAGCGGTGGACGCCAAAGGCGGCGAGGCACAGCAATGCACCGACAACGTAGCGACGGTTGACCCAATAACTAAGTGCGAGGATGAATACATGGCAGGCCAAGCCGTTGCGAATGCCGTTTATGCCGTAAGTGTAAAACGAGAATGACGACAATATGAAGAGAAAGGCCAACATGGGCTTGCCCGGCATCAGTCGCTTGACAGCCCATAATGCGGTAAGGATGTAGCCGGCTTCTACGATAGTGAAAAATTCACTGACATTCAGCCCCGAACTTCGACAGATTATCAACAAGCTTCCCCACAGCCATTCTTTAGCCCAATCAATGACGATAGGCTCGACGATGACCATATCATATATACGAGCGTAGTTGCTCGTATCACCAAAATAATGACCTGATACCGGGCGAAACCCGAGCCAAAAGACGAGTACGACGCTTATCAGCAGCGGCCACAAATATCCGCTTCGCTGCGACTGTAATGTGTCGCCGCGCGAATTGAAATACTTTATACCCATAGGTATGCACAGCACAGCCACGAGCGTAAGATATAGCGGATTATATAGCGAGGCGTCCATATTCGGGGATGGATTACGAGTGCAGTCTGCGGCGCAGATTGGCTATGAAGTTGTCGCCGAAAAGTCGGTGCGACATGCGCGAGAGCCACGTGCGCCACGGCGATACGTCGAGCCACGTTTTGGAATACCAATGAATCGAGCGGGTATTATCGGTGATATGCAGGCGACCGGTGCTGTCATCGAGAGGGTTGAAGTATTCCCTTGGATAGATATATATGTCGGCAACGTGCTGAATGCCTGCTACATCTTTCAGTCCGTGGTTTATAAGCAGTTGAGTGGTGTTGCGAACAATCGCCTGTGGATTGTGCGAACCGTCGGGGAGGATGAATTGCAGGGTACGGTACAGTTCGAGCAACTCGGCATACAGGCCGAGGCCGGGCGCTACCGCCAGGCCGAGGCCGGGGTTGACCATCATTGATGCGCCGCAACGCGGCGCATCAATTTCAAATCCCATGAATGCTCCGCGGGCGATGATGTCGTCCATCGGGCGAATTACTTCGACGTCGGTGTCGAAGTACACGCCGCCGTGTTCGTAGAGTATCTTGAAGCGTGCGTAGTCACTGACGAAGGCGTATTTCTTGGCAGCGTAGGCTTGCGCAGTGTAAGAAATGGCGTTGACGTCAAAGTTGTCTTCGTTCCACTCGATTATTTCGTAATCGGGGAAATATTTGCGCCACGAGGCTATGCACTTCTGTGCCGATTCGGGCAGCGGATTGCGCCCGAACCAGCAGTAGTGAATCTTCTTGGGAATCATTACCCTATTGTTCGATGAGTTTGTAGATTTTTTCGACTTCGGATTCGTTGCCGTAGTCGTGGGTGGAGAGGTAGTCGATGATCTGCTTTTGCAGGTCGGTGTTGAGGATGAAGTCGGCCAGACCGCGGGCGCAACCTTCGTTGTCGAGGGGCACGATGACGCCATCGACGCCGTCGCGGATTTGGCTCGACGCCGTGGGATAGTTGGTGACAGCCACGGGCTTGCAGAGCATCTGTGCTTCGCGGACGGTGACCGACTTGCCCTCGTAGCGCGAGGGCTGCACGTAGATGTCGCAGGCCTTGATATATGGATACGGATTGTCGCGCTTGCCCAGGAGTATTACGTGCTTCTCCATACCGGCTTCGGCTATCTTTCGACGAATCAACGCTTCGTCGCCGCCGTAGCCGATGATGAACCACCGAAGCGGGAAATCGGCCGTGTCGACACGGCCGCGACTGTCAATGCAGGCGAGCATTCGCCGGCAGATATCGGGCACGTTGTCGTAATTCTTCGCTTCGGAAAAGCGACCGACTGACAGCAGGTTCATAAGTTCTTCGATCAACCGTCGACAGATATCGGGCAAATTATCAAAATTCTTCTGCTCGGAATATCGACCTATTGTATTGATAATTAATCGTTTACCCCCCCCCAATTTAATTCTCTGGAAACATCGGCCAACGCGGCTCGACGCCTTACGAATTCGGGCGAGAGGATATTTTCGATCTCCACGATTTTCGGAGCGAGCGAGGGGAATATTTTGAGGAATGTCTTGGTGACGTCGCCGGAGATGCTGGCGATATGATCGTAGGCGTTCCATACGGGCAACTCGGCATCGCGGTCGACCCACACGCGAGTGTAGTCGGTGTGAATCCACGCCACCTTGCGGCGTGCTTTTACTTTTTGCGCCACGATCTGATGCGGCGTGAGGAAACTGATGGCGAGGTCGTAGGTAACGTCGGGATTGATAGCCGGCAATAGCGGTGTGGTATATGATGCCATATAATGGAATGCCGAGGCGTTGGGCAAGTCGCTGTCGCCGCGCTTGTAAGCACGAGCACTTGCCCGCTTGGCCAGCATACGCGCTATGACTATATCAATGTATCCGCGCTTTACGACCTCTTTTATAGGCCGTTCAAGCATCGAATACTTTGCAATCTGCGGCAACAGATTGACGCTGTCAGGGACGAACTGCATCATAGCACCTCGGTGGTCGTGCAGAAACAGATCCACATCAATGCGCTCGGAATTGAGCGCATTGAGCAGCCCGATCAAAGCCGTCTCCGCCCCCCCGATCTCAAGATAGTGCATCACAATCAATATCCGCGGCTTCATTTTTTACAATTTAATTGGGCTTTAAGCCACGATTTGGATTGATTTATAATACCGGTCATTGTATGATTTACCGAAGTGTAATCGATATCGTTCAACAGGTCATTCTTGTATTCGCTGACCAATCTATCGGACAGCCCGTAATCCTCAAGGATACTGCGCATACGCTCGTTTATACCTTCCGACCTGTTTACCACGCAAAACTTCACGCCCATTATCAATGAGAATGCCGTTGCGTGGAACGAGTTGCTTATGACAAATTGAGCGTCCTTAATCAATCGCACAAAATCAAGAGGTCCGGCATTTACGAAGTTTTTATCTGCTCCGTGCATACGCGATGCTCCGACTGTGTAAATCTTCCACTCGGTTTCTTTTGCAATTTCCTTGGCAATAGCTTCGATCTGTCGGCTCTTATCTGTGAGGTAAACAAGAATATATTTCCCGGCAGCTTGCCGGGTAGTATTGTTGATAAGCTTGATCCACTCCTTTTGTGATAAAAGGAATACCGGATCACATACTGCCACACCATCCGTTCGTCCTAAAGAAGCCAATAGAGGCAACGAAACTTTTTCGCGAATGGAAATGGCATCAAATTTTTTTAACTCATCGCTCACAAACCGGCGGTATTCGGGAACTACATCGGCAGTAGCAAAACTGGCTGCATAACTTATTCGGCGAACGTCAGGTTTGCCGAAATCCAAGTAGAACGCTGCATCGCGACCGTTGCGAAACAATGTATTCCAAATCTGATCGCTTCCGGCAATATAACAGTCGGCCTCGGGCGGAGCGGATTTCAACGCTTCATACGAATTATATCGACGTGTAAGGCGCAGATATTTTCGAGTAAATTTATCGAATACTCTTTTTCGAGGCAATGCTATCAGGCGCTCTGGAAGTTTTGCCAAGAGATACAGTTGCTTTATCAGCGGCTTGTCAAAAATCGGATTTGAAACTGCTGAAAACTTGAAATGACCACTAAGATAATCAGGCTTGTAGTCGATAATCTCGACATCGTGGCCAAGACTCCTCAAATAACTTTGGAGAGCATAGGCTTGCAATGATGCGCCAAAGTTATATACATCGTGACAAGTGATTGTCTTGAGTCGCATATGAAGTGAATTAGTATCTACCTAATAATGCCTTCAGACGGTATGTCTGCCGAGCAATAGCCAAGTAAATTCTGTATGAGAGTTTGTTCTCTTTGTTATATGAAGGAACAAATTTCTTTACAGCCGTTCTGAATCCTTCATTCTGAACAGATTCGGCGAAATTTGACTTATAGGGGTCGCGTCGTGTCGGATGATTCAAGTTCGCATTGTGCTTCGTAACTTCATCAAGCGTGTGCTCTTCAAAAAGGAGATTGGAAGTATACGATTCGATTAAGTGTTCACCTTTTATTGAATTAACTATTACTGCTGAAACGCCTTGTGAAGTTTCTAATGCAGTTTTTTTTAAGCCCCAAAAATCTCCTATAGTAATGTCGCCTACACGATTAGTGGATGCAAATTTACAGTTATGGCAGTTCTCTCTATATGAAATTCCTGCAAAAAAAGCTGCCATATAAGAACTTTGGGGATATTTTCTGTTTAGAACGACTCTGCAGTTGTGCTTTTCTATGATTTTTGTTCCGAACTCGATTTGATGCTCTTTCTTGTGAGCGTTTTTCCACCTGAATAAAAGAGTTGCGTCACTCAAATCGGTATCCGATTTTTTTAATTCATCCTTTAAATATGCAGCGAGCATTTCCTGTGAAGGCACACCATGGCAAATTAAGTCTATGCAAAAAAGATTATTATATTTACCTAAAGTATAGGACTTGATTGCAGCAACCTGGCAAGGAGTACCAATAAACAGAACTTTTGTACCATCAATGAGATCCTTCTTGAGTGGCTTGAAGACAGAAGATAGATCGCTATGCACATATTTTGAGCCACAGGCAAGATTTACATCTGTTTCATTACTGATCCGAATATGTCTTGCCTCAAAAGCGGTTGCCATAATAGATGCATAGACAACACCACCCTCGTATATGAAGCGTTTTGACACTTCTGAGGCAAAGCCCCCGGATGCATATCGTTTAAGTGATTTGCAATTTTTGGATACTGCCGCATATACCTTCCGAGGCTTCAGTAGTTTAAAATTATCAACCGGGCAAATTCGGTTACAAGCGCTACATTGAAGACAAATAGACCTGTCTACAACAGGATACCTCCCGAGTAGACCTTTGGGCATAATCTTGATAGCGTTAATGGGACAAGTGGCTTCACATGCACCGCAGCCAACGCATTTATCCACTGGTAAATCGACCACAGAATGTAATGATTTTATTAAATTCGATTACGGTGCTATTTTACTTAGAATATGTTCCATATAATTCTTCGCCTTAGACCTAATAACAGATCTATCATCCGAATTAAATGCGATAAAATAAGATATTCCAAAAGTAACAACCCCACCAATCGCAAATATCATAAAGCAGTACAATATCGAATGCCATATGTCGACTTGTTTAGGTGTAATGGATATTGCATCGTACAGGTATTTAGCATATGACACAACTATCAGCGATGCAGCAATGGCAACGATACTTCGGCCTATTGATAGCGAATAATCGAAGATTTTGAAATTTGGGATCTGTAACCGAAGGAGGCCTAATCCAATCAAGACAAACAATAAATACATTAGAGCATTTACGATGTATAGTGTAGATGCTCCGTAGTGAAATATCTTAAATAAAATGTATGAAGTTATTAAACTTATGATATACAGTGTCCCACTGAAAAAAGAAAGCTTTTTAATTTTTCCGGTGGCCTGTATTGCCGCGTTATTCGGGCCTACGATAACATTGAAGAAAAGAGCTATCGCAATCAACCTTAGGAATACTACTGAATATGGTGGGACCTGTCCAAGCCAAATATATAGAATCCGAGGGGTCTCTAACATAAACGGAATTGCAAGAATGGCATAAGCGAGTGTCGAGAACTGTATTGAACGACGCATAATGCTTCTCATTTGTTCAATATCTCCTACCGCATACTGCTTAATCATTTGAGGCCTGAAAGCTTGCGAAATTGTTGTGGTAAATCCACTTATTGCACCAGTAACGGTCATTGCAATACTTGCGGCAGCATTTGCGACGACTCCAAAAAACATATTCAATATTATAGGTTCACCCTGTGTCTTTGCTACCAAGCACATATTACCGTACAAATCGTACGCAGAAAATGATGCCATTTCTTTAGCAGTGGCTTTGTCGAATTTTGAAGACAAATGAGCCTCTTGAAAATGCTTAACACAATACCACCGATAAAACAAAGCATTTAGGATAGTTACAAACAATGACAGTCCTGCATAAAAAATCAATCTATCACTGGGTATTATCAAAAGCAGGTATACTATGACAAGCTTGAGGACTACGTTTATAATCTCAAAGTATGCATATATATCCATCTTTTCATGAGCTATAATATCAGCAGCATAAGGAACTTGTGTAAAACTTACAACCATTGATATTATAGAAAATTGATATAATAGATTGGCAGCCTCCATTCGATTAGGTGGAATGACCATCTTGTGATTAAGAAACCATAATCCGATTGTTTCCGCTAATATTAGAACAAATATTGCAATGCCTAAATGAATAAATAGAGCCGTTGAAAAAATATTCTTGAGCTTTGTTAAGTCCTCACGTCCCAATTCAAAAGTTATGAAACGAGAAGTGGCCCCGGCCATTGAGGTGTTGAGAAAAGAGGCCATACCTACCACGCCTCCTATAACACCGTAAATACCATAGTCTTCAACCCCCAAAGCACCAAGAACGATACGTGATGTGAACAGCCCTACGAATGTGACTAGAACCATACGTACGGTCAATGCGACTGCATTTTTAGCGACGCGTTTATTATCAATTCGAGGCATCGTTCATTTCATTATTCCACAGTTACGTACTCTGCATTGACTTCTACGGCGGCGGTCAGTAGGCCGGTGAGGCTCACCAAAAGGCGGCGCTTGTTGCTGCCCCGTAGGCGCAGCAGGCGGCCGCGGTAGCCGTCGAGTGTAC
>CALKKU010000114.1 GCA_937995285.1 uncultured Bacteroidales bacterium
TGATTGTGGCGAGGTCGGCCGCCGACGGATTGCCGCTGCGCACGCGGTCGAGCAGGGCGATGAACTTCTCGTCGCTCTGGCGGTAGACCTTGCGCAATTCTATCGGCACCAAAGCGAAGTCGCGGAACACCCGCGCTCCGAAGAAGTAGAAGCACTGATAATCGCGGCGCAGAATCTCGCGTGTCTCAGATGTGACGACCGGTTCCAACTGGAATACGTCGCCCACCATCAATATCTGCTTGCCTGCAAATGGCTGGCGCTCGTTGCCGCAGAAGTGGCGCAGCAACTTGTCCACGAAGTCGATGATGTCGGCGCGTACCATCGAAATCTCGTCGATGATAATCAACTGCAAGGCTCGCAGCATCTTTATGAAACTGCGCGAGTAGTGCATGCGCTTCGACAGGTTCGATTTCGCAAACTCGCGGTCGTCGTCGAGCAGCGGCTTCAGCGGTATGTGAAAAAACGAGTGCAGTGTCTGCCCTCCGGCATTGACGGCGGCAATACCCGTCGGGGCGAGCACCACATATTTCTTGTGCGTATGCTCTGTGATGTATTTCAGAAATGTCGACTTGCCCGTGCCGGCCTTACCGGTCATGAACACCGAGTTGTTGGTGAACTTTATCAGCGACAGAACTTGCTGAAATTCATTGTTGTCCAAATCTATTTCGGCCATGGCTGATTAAGATTTGGAAGGTACATTGATGCCGAAGAATCGGCAGGCCGATGCCGTAGTGGCCGCATCGACCTCTCCCGACGTAAGCCCCATTGCCTGAGCCACATAGGCACACGTCGCAGGCAGGAAAGCGCTCTCGTTGCGCTTGCCGCGATGAGGTACGGGCGCAAGATACGGCGAGTCGGTTTCGAGCAATATGCGGTCGATGCCGATTGTCGGCAGCACCGAGGCCAATTTTGAGTTTTTGAACGTGACGATGCCGTTGATGCCGAAGTAGTGGTCGCCGTGGCGGCGTATCGCCTCCACATCATCGACAGTCCCTCCGAAGCTGTGAAACACACATCGTGCTTCGGGGTGCGCCGACAGCACTTCGAGCGTCTGCTCCAAGCCTTCGCGGCAGTGTATTATGATCGGCAGGTCGAGCGCAACGGCTTGTGCCACCTGCGCGTCAAATACTTGCATCTGAGCGTCTTCGTAGGTCTTGTCCCAATACAAGTCGATACCGACTTCGCCAACGGCTACGTAGCGGTCGCGGTGTTCGGCAAGGCGGCTCGATACCGTCGCCAATGCCTCGCGCCAACCGTCGTTCACCTCCGTGGGGTGCAGCCCCATGGCGCAACTGATGCGTCCCGGATGTCGGGCGGCCATAGCCTCCATCGGCTCTATGGTCGTAATATCGACATTGGGGAATATCATATACTCAACCCCGGCGGCGACGGCACGCTCCACGGCGTCGTCGCCCGTAGAATCGTCCGTGTCGAAGTCGGGCAGGTATAGATGTGTATGCGTGTCTATCATTTCTGACGCTGTGACAATCGCAATGCAAGCGTCGAGAAACGCGTGTAATCTTCTTTCGACAACTTTGCCTTTTCGAGCGAGTTGATAGCCGCGCTGCAATAGCGGTCGATCAGCACATTGCATTCGCGATCCAATCCGAGGTCGGAGTATATCGCTTTCACCGTAGGTATCAGGCGCGAATTGTTCTTTATGGCGTAGGCTCGCTCCATATCCTCGGGCTTGCGGGCAAGTGCCGTGATGTAGAACCAAGTCTTCTTGCGCGTCAGAATATCATTGCCGATGTTTTTGCCGAAAGTCACCACATCGCCGAAGTTGTCGAGCCAGTCGTCGCGCAACTGGAATGCCAACCCGAGGTTCACGCCGTACTCATACATGGCGCTGCGACGTTCGTCCGATGCTCCGGCCATCACGGCGCCGAGTTCGCATGCCGCACCGAGCAGCACCGACGTTTTAAGCATTATCATATTCAGATACTTCTTCACCGACACATTCTTTCGTGCTTCGTACGTGGTGTCGAATTGCTGGCCTTCGTAGATTTCTATGGCCGTGCGGTTGAACACATCGAGCACGTCGCGCAACTTGTCGTCGGGCGCCTGCATCACACGCTGTGTCGCCATCGTCAGCAGCGTGTCTCCCGACAGAATGGCCTGAACCTCTCCCCACTTGTGATATACCGTGGGGCGATTGCGGCGCTTCAGCGAGCGGTCCATCACATCGTCGTGTATCAGAGTGAAGTTGTGAAACATCTCCAATCCGACGGCCTGGTTGAGAGCATCCTCGGCCTTGCCGCCGAGAGCCTCGCAAGTCATCAACACCAACAACGGCCTTACGCGCTTTCCGCCCGATTCGAGCGTGAAACTGATAGGACTGTACAGCGCTCCGGGGCGCTTGGGATATTCAATTTGGGAAATGGCGCCGTTGACCAGCGCAAGCATATCTGCTTCGGATGTCATCTGAGTAAAATTTTATGCAAATATATCACTATTCTCCCGTTTCCTCACACGCCTTTCACCAATATTAATATATTTTATAAAACAACTTTCATCGGCCTATTGAAGTGCCGACGAAAGCCGACAAAAGCAGCGGCGAGCCTTCGGCCCGCCTGCTTTCGTATAATGTGTAATTACTTGTTTAGTAGTGCGCTATGAGCCGGTTGCGTGCGAAATGCACGCCTTTGGCCCGCTGACGGCGATGTGGAGGCTGTCGGGATTGAGATGTGCTGAGGCTACGGCGGCGATGCGATCGGCTGTAAGGGCTTTTACTGCGCTGAGTTGTCGCTCAAAATAGTCCGTCGGAGTGCCGACGACAAGTTGCGTTATGTAGTAATCCATCGTGGCGAACGGCGAATCGGCCGTGGCCGCAAGCGATGCCCAGGCATTGAGTCGCAGGCGCATCAGTTCGTCGCCGTCGATAGGGTTGTCGGTCAGTCCGGAAATCTCGCGGCGTGTCTCGGCGATGAGAGCATCGACCGACGAGGCGTCGCACTGTGCATCGATACGCATCATGGCCCCCTCGCGGCAGCCGAGCAGATAGGAACTGATGCCGTAGGTGAGCCCCTTCTCCTCGCGGATATTTGTCATAAGTCGGCTGCTGAAGTAGCCGCCGAGGCCTACTATCGCAAGGCGCAAGTCTATGTAGTCGGGATGTTCGCGGTTGATTGTCGGCATACCGAGCGATACGGCCGATTGCTGTGCGTCGGCTACAACCTGTCTCTTATACACATCTCCGAGCCC
>CALKKU010000115.1 GCA_937995285.1 uncultured Bacteroidales bacterium
CTATTCGTCGGCAGCGTCAGATGTGTATAAGAGACAGCGGCAATCTTCGACTATATGGCTTCGCAGGTCGAAGCACCGGCCGGAGCTATGCGTCTGGCTGTCGACGGCGAACGCTCGTTGCGTTACGGCGAAAATCCTCACCAGGCCGCTCACTTCTTCGGTAACTTCGACGCGATGTTCGAGCAGCTTCACGGCAAGGAAATCTCGTACAACAACCTGCTCGACATTGATTCGGCCGTGGCGTTGATCGACGAGATGGGCGATGAACCGGCATTTGCAATTCTCAAGCACAACAACGCTTGCGGCGTGGCCGTACGCTCTACAGCCGCTCAGGCTTGGAAAGACGCTCTTGCCGGCGACCCCGTGTCGGCCTTCGGCGGCGTGATTATCACCAACAAGCCCGTCGATGCCGAGACAGCAGCCGAAATCGACAAGATATTCTTTGAGGTTATCATCGCTCCCGACTATGCCGAGGATGCCATGGCTATCCTGCAACATAAGAAGAATCGCATCATCCTGCGCCGCAAACCCGATGCCGCTTTGTCGACAAAGATGGTTCGCACCATTCTCAACGGCGTGCTCGTGCAGCAACGCGATGCCAAGGTCGAAACTCCCGAGGATCTCAAAGTCGTGTCCGGCGAACTGACCGATGCCGCTGTGGCCGATATGCTCTTCGCCAACAAGATCGTGAAGCACTCCAAGAGCAACGCCATAGTGCTTGCTCGCGACGGTATGCTGCTCGCATCGGGCGTGGGACAGACATCGCGTGTCGATGCACTGCGCCACGCTATCGAGAAGGCTCATTCGTTCGGCTTCGACCTCAAGGGCGCTTCGATGGCTTCGGATGCGTTCTTCCCCTTTGCTGACTGTGTGGAAATAGCACACGAAGCAGGCATCACCAACGTGATTCAGCCAGGCGGCTCCATTCGCGACACAGACTCGGTGGAATACTGCCGCGAGCACGGCATGACGATGGTGATGACCGGTTTCCGCCACTTCCGCCATTAACATTAAAGTAATTCACATTAGATAATTATACGTATAATCAAATTATAAACTGACAATGGGACTGTTTTCACTCACCAAGGAAATAGCAATCGACCTTGGAACAGCCAATACCATTATCATCCACAACGACAAGATCGTTATCAACGAGCCTTCGATCGTTGCGCTTGATACCCGTACCGACAAGCTCATCGCCGTCGGCACCGAAGCCCACCTCATGGAGGGCAAGAACCCGCAGGGCATCCGCACCGTACGCCCGCTGCGTCAGGGTGTGATCGCCGACTTCAACGCCGCCGAATTGATGATTCGCGGCCTTATCAAGAAAGCAAGCAGCAAGAGCAACTGGTTCACTCCGTCGCTGCGTATGGTCGTAGGTATTCCTTCGGGATCGAGCGACGTGCAGATTCGCGCCGTGCGCGACTCCTCGGAGCATGCCGGCGGCCGCGACGTATATATGATTTACGAACCTATGGCAGCCGCCCTCGGTATCGGCCTCGACGTCGAAGCTCCCGAAGGCTGTATGATTGTCGACATAGGCGGCGGCACGACTGAAATCGCCGTTATTTCGCTCGGCGGCATCGTGTCGAACAAGAGTATTCAGGTGGCCGGCGACGACCTCACCGAGGACATCGTGAACCACATGCGCCGCGCCCACAACGTGCGCGTAGGCGTTCGTACGGCCGAGCAAATCAAGATGCACGTAGGTTCGGCACTCACCGAACTCGAAACTCCGCCGGACGACTACATCGTTCACGGTCCCAACCTGATGACCGCGCTGCCTATGGAAGTGCCCGTAAGCTATCAGGAAATCAGCCACTGCATCGAAAAGACTATCTCGAAGATCGAAGCTGCCGTGCTGAGTGCGTTGGAACAGACACCGCCCGAACTCTATGCCGACCTGGTGCGCAACGGTATCTACCTCGCCGGCGGCGGTGCATTGCTGCGCGGCCTCGACAAGCGCTTCACCGACAAGATCGGCATCCAGTTCCATGTAGCTGAAGATCCGCTGCTGTCGGTAGCCCGCGGCACCGGTGTGGCTCTGAAGAACATCGATAAATTCTCGTTCCTGATCCGCTAAGCGGCCTTCGCACCTCGGAGCGATGAATGACTTGGTGGCGTTTCTGAGGCGATACAGCAAGTGGATTGTATTCGCCGTGTACGTTGTGTTGAGCAGTGTATTGCTGTTCAACAGCGACCCTTATCGCCGTCACCTGTGGCTCACGTCGGCTTCGACCGTGTCGGCCGGACTGTACGATGCGGGCAACAGCGTCACCTCTTACTTCAACCTCCGCGCCACCAACAACGACCTCAACCACCGCAATGCCGAGCTTGAGGCCGAAGTGGTGAATCTGCGCGAGCAGTTGCAGCGGCTCAGACTGGCCAACTATGTCGACACCATGCCGATGCCCGAGGGCGTGCAGCACTTCGACTTCATCGTGGCCGACGTGATCAACAACAGCACGCATCGTCCCTACAACTACATCACCATCGACAAGGGCACTCTCGACGGCGTGCGCCCCGAACTCGGCGTCATCGACCACTCGGGCGTGGTAGGCACAGTGAGTGTTGCCGGACCACACTACGCCCGTGTCATATCGCTGCTCAACCCCAACTTCCGCCTTTCGTGCAAGCTCAAGGGCAGCGACAACTTCGGCTCTCTCGTATGGCCGGGCGACGACCCCACGATGGCGCAGCTCGAAGAGTTGCCGCGCCACACTGTGTTCGCCTCGGGCGACACGGTGGTGACATCTGGCTATTCGGCCGTGTTCCCGGCCGGCATTCCCGTTGGAACGATTGTAGATGATGGCGGTAAGCATAAAGAAAATTTCTTCACCCTGAAGGTGCGGCTCTTTGCCGACTTCACCCGCCTGAGCAACGTGCAGGTGGTTGTCAACAACTTCCGCGATGAAATAGAGCAAGTGGAGCAGACATCGCTGACCACTGAATCCGGCGCAAATACCAATCCGGCAAATAAGGCTAACTGACAAAGGCAAACTGATAGATGAACAAGACGGCACTCAATCTGTTGATATTGTACTTGGTACTCGTTCCGGTGCAGGCGTTGATTTTCAATCACACCGTGCTGTTCAACGTGGCCGTGCCCGTTGTGTTCATTTACCTGCTGATAACCCTGCCGGTGACCTTCAGCGCCAACCTGGCCATGACCATCGGCTTCCTCACCGGCTTGTCGGTCGACATCCTCTCGGACACTCCGGGCGTCAATGCCTTGGCGTCGACTATTCTGACGTTTGTCAGCCGCACGGTGTTCCACCTCTACGTGCCGAGCGACAACGACTTGGCAGAGCAGCGCCCGTCGCTGCGCAATATGGGCACTGCGGCATTCCTGAAGTATGCCGTGACGTTGATTGTGATATACTGCATCCTGGTGTTCACGTTCGAGGCCATGCAGGTGTTCAACTTGCGTCTCTATCTGATGCGAATCCTCTTCAGCAGTATCTACTCATTTATAATGATATACGCTTTCGCGTGCTTAAATCGCAGTCGACGTGAGAAAAGACTATAAGTTCGAGAAGCGCAGATATGTAATAGCCGGTTTTGTAGTCGTCATAGCATTGATATACGGTCTGAGACTTTTCGACCTCCAGCTCAATGACGAACGCTACAAGATGTCGGCCGAAAGCAACGCATTCCTCAACCGCACCATCTACCCCTCGCGCGGTCTTATCTACGACCGCAACGGCGAACTCGTCGTCTACAATCAGCCGGCCTACGACGTGATGCTCATATCGCACGATGTCTCCGACTTCGACACCGTGGATTTCTGCGAGACAATCCATATCACTCCCGAGCAGTTGCGCAAGCGCTTCGCCGATATGCGCGACCGCCGTCTCAATCCGGGCTACTCGGCATATACGCCTCAGCGGCTTATCACCCAACTGTCGAGCCAGGACTACGGACGCCTTCAGGAGAAACTCTACCGCTTCCCCGGTTTCTTCATTCAGAAGCGCATCCTGCGCCAATACAACTATGCCACGGCGGCCAATGTGCTTGGCAACCTTCGCGAGGTGTCGGCCAAAGACATCGAGCGTGACAATTACTATACGCCCGGCGACTACACGGGCGACCTCGGCGTGGAAAGCAGTTATGAGGAATATCTGCGCGGCGTCAAGGGCGTGGAAGTGCTTATGCGCGACGCACTCGGCCGCATTCAGGGACGCTATGAAGGAGGTGCTCACGACATCGAGCCGGTGTCGGGTCGTGACCTGCATCTGAGCATCGACGTCCGCTTGCAGCAGTATGCCGAATCGCTGATGGTGGGCAAGCGCGGCGCAATCGTGGCCATCGAGCCGTCGACAGGCGAGATACTGTGCATGGTGTCGTCGCCGACCTACGACCCGCGATTGCTTGTCGGTCGTCCGCGCGGACGCAACTACAAGATGCTGACACAGGATCCGTCGCTGCCGCTCTTCGACCGCGCTCTCGGCGGTGCATACCCTCCGGGCTCCACATTCAAGCCCACGCAGGGGCTGATCTTCCTGCAAGAAGGCATCATCACCACATCGACCACATATCCGTGCTACCACGGCTATATCAACGGCGGCCTCAGGGTGGGGTGTCACTCCCACGGTTCGCCGCTGCCGCTGAAGCCCGCTTTGCAGACATCGTGCAACGCATTCTTCTGCTGGGGCTTCAAGAATATGATCGACCGGCGGTCGAAGTACGGCTCGGAGATGTGTATAAGAGACAGGCTTCCTGCCCAATGCCAAGTTCTACGACAAGTTCTACGGCGAAGGTCGCTGGAGCGCCAACACCGTCATCTCCGTATCGATCGGGCAGGGCGAAATCCTCGCCACGCCGTTGCAGATAGCAAACCTCGCGGCAACTATCGCCAATCGCGGCTGGTTCATAACGCCGCATGTGGTAAAAGAAATTCAGGACACGGTGCTGCCCGCAGAGTATCGCGAACGCCGCCGACCCACGAT
>CALKKU010000116.1 GCA_937995285.1 uncultured Bacteroidales bacterium
CAGATGTGTATAAGAGACAGGCGGAAGACAGCGCAGCAGATACAAGAAAGGCCCACATCGGGCTCTTGACGCTCTGATGCAGGCCTTTCAATATCATTACCTCAACGATTTAAAGACTTTGTTGTTGACTTTTACTTTGTACTTACGGTGAAGCTCGTCGAGCCATTGGCGTTCGAGTTCGGCCTGATAGTCGGCAACGACCTTGCCGCGAACATCGGCAGCCTCCTCGGGAGCGTCGATAACGCGACCGCCGAAAGCTGCGTAGCAAGTCCAGTGGCTGTTGGCCGATTCGGGGCGTGCGCCGCCGAATGCGAGATAGTCGGTGATGGCGTTTTCGCCCTTGGCGGCAATGACGCGTTCGACCTTCACGTCGCGGCCGAAGCGTTCGCGCATTGCTGCGGTGAAGTCGGCGGGAGCGAGGTCTGCCGGGATTGTCGGAGCGAATTTCAGAGCCTCTTGCAGCAGCGAATCGCTTGTGGTGAAGATCACGTAGGACTTGAACTTGGGAGCTTCCCACTGATATTTGTCCTTATTGGCCCGGAAGTATGCTTCGAGAGCCTTGGTATCCTTCGAGGCGCGATCCCAAACGGTGCGGTTGGAGATTTCGAAGAGCAGTATGCCGTCGCGATATTCGTTGACGAGGTTGCGATAGTCGGGGTTGACGTTGGCGAGGTCTTCGCGAGCGCAGTCGAGCACGCGGTCGCACATCACGCGATTGGCTCCGTCGGTGATGAACTTGACGATGTTGTCGCGGCCGGTGAGCTTTGCCACGGCGAGCTTGGGCATCACGTCGGCTACAGTGCCTTTGACACCGTTGACTTCAAATGCGGGGATGTCGCAGCGCGACAGGGTAGCGATGAGTGTCGAATCGTATTCGGCCGTTTCGCCGATGACGTTGCTCAACTTCTGCAAGTCTTTGTGAAGAACCTGAGCTTTGTAGCGGGTAATCATCTGCTTGAGATAGGCTTCGCGAGGAGCGTTGCCGCGTTCGTCGCGACCGAAGGCGTTGATGATGTCCTGCTTCTTTTCTTCAAATGTGGGGACGCCGCGAGCGTCGATCTTGTGGATGATGTGCCAACCGTAGGCTGTGCGGAAAGGCTTGGAATATGCTCCGACGGGCAGTGCGAACGCTACGGAATCGAATTCCTGAACCATCATGCCGGTGCCGAACCAGTCGAGGCGGCCGCCGCGACGTGCCGAACCGGGGTCTTGCGACAGGCGCGAAGCAATTTCGCCGAAGTCGGCGCCCGGAGCTGTCACTACGTTGTAGATAGAGTCGATGCGAACGGCCTCGGCGGCTGCAACGCTGTCGCTCATACCGCGTGTGAGGCGCAGAATGTGCTCTACAAGTACCTCGCCGCGTGCCGGCTCACGCTTTTCAACGCGAATGATGTGGAGGCCGTAGCCCGAGTTGATTACCGGCGAGATGCCGCCGACGGGGGTGTCGTATGCAGCCTTTTCAAACGGCCAGGGATAGCGGTTGGCGGTGACAGTGCCCATAAGGCCGCCGCGCTGTGCCGACGGTTTGTCGATTGAGTACTGCTGAGCGACGTCCTCGAATGTCGTGCGGCCGTCGAGGATGGCGGTGCGGAGCGAATCGAGTGTGGCTTCGGCACCGTCGCGCATCATGATGTGGCTCACGAGGAGTTCGCTGCTCATGTGGTCGTAGACTTCGCGCACCATGCTGTTGAGTATCGTGGTATCCTGCATATAAGGGTCGGCCAGTTCGTTGCGGAACTGGGTGAACTCTTTAAGGAACTGAGCCGTGGTGTCGATACCGGCGGCTTCGGCGTCTGCGACTTTGAGTTTATAGTCGATGAACATATTGAGATATTCATCGATGGTCTGCGGCTGGACCTGCTGCGAATTGTTCTTGTTGTAGAGATATTCAAATTCGCTCACATGCACGTCTTTGCCGGCAATATTCATCAAAACGGGGTCGGAGGACTTGGCGGCGAACACCAGCAGGGATGCGCCAAGCACGCTCAAGGCCATGAATTGCTTTTTCATTGTACGTTAAATCGTGATGATTAGATATAGTTATCAAAACTTTAACGCCGAAGCATCGGTTATATTGTGCTTCGGCGCTAAATTTATGATGTTTTAATTGCTGCGGTCGGCATATCAGCGCTGGCCCGATGAGTAGTTGGGCGCTTCGCTGGTGATTGCCACATCGTGGGGATGACTTTCGGCCACGCCGGCATTGGTGATGCGGGTGAATCGAGCATGGTGAAGGTCTTCGATAGTCGGAGCGCCGCAATAGCCCATACCGGCACGCAGGCCGCCGAGCATCTGGTACACAACTTCGTAGAGCGAGCCTTTGTAGGGAACGCGGGCTGCGATGCCTTCGGGCACGAGCTTCTTGGAATCGTTTTCCGAGCCTTGGAAGTAGCGGTCCTTTGAGCCTTTCTCCATTGCTTCGAGCGAACCCATGCCGCGATAGGTCTTGTACTTACGGCCGTTGAAGATGATGGTGTCGCCGGGCGATTCCTCGACACCTGCAAGCATGCCGCCGAGCATCACCGAATGCGCACCGGCTGCGAGAGCCTTGACGATGTCGCCCGAGTAGCGGATGCCGCCGTCGGCAATCAGAGGTACGTCGGTGTCGGCCAATGCCTTGGCCACGTCGTAGACGGCCGAAAGCTGCGGCACGCCTACTCCGGCGATGATGCGGGTGGTGCAGATAGAGCCGGGGCCGATGCCGACTTTCACACCGTCGGCGCCGTTGTCGACGAGGTAACGGGCTGCGTCGCCGGTGGCAATGTTGCCCACTACTACATCAATTTCAGGGAAAGCGCGCTTCACGTCCTTGAGTACACCTATGACGCCCTTTGAGTGACCGTGGGCGGTGTCGATGACAAGGGCGTCGACACCGGCACGAACGAGAGCTTCGGCGCGAACCATCGAGTCGGGGGTGACGCCGATGCCGGCAGCCACGCGCAGACGTCCGAGCGAGTCTTTGCAGGCGTTGGGCTTGTCCTTGGCCTTGGTTATATCTTTATATGTGACGAGGCCGATGAGCTTGTTGTTGGCATCGACCACGGGAAGTTTTTCGATCTTGTGCTTTTGCAGAATGCGGGCAGCCTCTTCGAGGTTGGTGCTCTGCGAAGTGGTGATGATGTTCTGCGAAGTCATCACCTCGTCGATGAGGCGTCCGTGATTACCCTCGAAGCGGAGGTCGCGGTTGGTGACGATACCCACCAAATATCCCTCGGCATCGACCACTGGAATGCCGCCGATGTGGTATTCTTCCATCATCTTGAGCGCTTCACCAACAGTGGCGCCGCTCTTGATGGTGACGGGGTCGTAGATCATACCGTTCTCGGCACGCTTCACGGCATGTACCTGACGGGCCTGCTCGGCGATAGGCATGTTTTTGTGAATCACGCCCAAGCCGCCTTCACGGGCGATGGCGATGGCGAGCTGCGCCTCTGTCACGGTGTCCATGGCAGCGGATACGACAGGCACGTTCAGCGCAATGTTGCGAGAAAAGCGTGTTGTGAGCTTTACGTCACGGGGAAGTACTTCGGAATAAGCGGGGATGAGGAGGACGTCGTCGAAGGTCAAGCCGTCCATTTCTACTCGGTCTGCAATAAAAGATGACATTGTGTACTGAAATTTTATTGCGCGCAAAGTTACAAATTTTACGCGAAATACCCACCGACACTCTGCAGAAATTCGAACATAAAAAATATTATTTCTGCCATATTCCTGCCCGACCGAACTAAATCAACGACTGACGTAATGAAAACAGTTGGGAAAATCGGGGGAATGTTGTAACTTTGCATTAGTATGGATACTTCCGTAATCATAAGATTTGTGCTGTTGGGCGCAATGTGGTTGGTGCTGGTGGTGCTGCTGATTGCATGCACGCCGCGCTTCACGCTCCACACGGCATTTGTAATCGTTGCATCGGGCATAATCGTATTCGTGCCGATGTATAAGAAATATGTAAAAAAAGGCGATGGGACAGGTTCGCGACGACAATAATACAAATTCCAAGACACTGCTCGACTCTATCGACAGCCCGGCCGACTTGCGTCGCCTCGACGTAAGCCAACTGCCGCAGGTGTGCCAAGAGATTCGCGAGCGGCTCATCGCGGAGTGTTCGGTCAATCCGGGGCACTTCGCTTCGAGTATGGGCGCCGTCGAGATGACCGTTGCGCTCCACTATGTGTTCGACACGCCCTACGACCGCTTGGTGTGGGACGTCGGACACCAGGCCTACGGCCATAAACTGCTCACGGGTCGCCGCGACAACTTCTCGACCAACCGCACACTGGGAGGTCTCAGCGGATTCCCAAATCCGGCCGAATCGCCCTACGACACGTTCACTGCCGGCCACGCCTCCAACTCCATATCGGCAGCGCTCGGCATGGCCGTAGCTTCGCAGCTCAACGGCGATTCTCCGCGACGCAATGTCGTAGCTATCATCGGCGACGCTGCCGTCAGCGGCGGCCTGGCTTTCGAGGGCATCAACAACGC
>CALKKU010000117.1 GCA_937995285.1 uncultured Bacteroidales bacterium
AGCGTCAGATGTGTATAAGAGACAGAGCCACGGCTATAAAAGTCCTTGATTCGGGACATTATGTCGATTTTCAGCACTTGGTCGATATGCTCTTCATCGACAAGTCGACCATGCGCAGCCGCTTTGCCCGCGGTATGGCCACGTATGCCGACAATTCAACCGTGCAGGCCGAGGTTGTGGCACGCCTGATGTCGGGTGTGCTCGACGAAATACCGGCGTCGAAGTGGCGTCAGTTTAAGGGCGATGTACTCGAAATAGGCAGCGGCACGGGACACCTGTCGCGCCGTATCGCCGAGCTGATGCCCGAGGCGAATATCACTTTGTGGGATATTGCTGCCGATGCTCCCGAAGGGCTTGAACGGTGTCGGTTTGTGAGTTGCGATGCCGAGTTGCGGATTCGCAGCCTTGCGGCGCAGAGTGTCGATTGCATATTTTCGGCATCGACCGTTCAGTGGTTCAACTCGCCGGAACGCTTCGTCGAGGAGTGCGAGCGCGTGCTGCGTCCGGGCGGTCAGGTGTTTTTGTCGACCTTTGTCACAGGCAACTTGCGGCAGATTGCAGCATTGACAGGCGCGTCGCTGCCGATGATGAGCGCCGAACAGTGGTATGCGATGTGCGAAAAATATTTCGAGGTGCGGTCGCTCAAGGCCTACGAGCGCGATATCGACTTCGATACGCCGCTCGATGCGTTGCGCCACCTCAAACTCACGGGCGTAAACTCGCTCGGCAATGCTTCAGGCACGGGCACGCGCGAACTGCTGCGTCGCTTTCCGATGATGCTCGACGGCCGTTACCACCTCACTTATTGCCCGATAATCATTATTTTAAGAAAAAGATGAGCAAAACTTATTTTCTCAGCGGCATCGACACTGATGCCGGCAAAACATATGCCACGGCCTTTATGGCTCGCCGATTTATGAATGAAGGCCGCTCAGTCATCACGCAGAAATTCGTGCAGACCGGTTGCACCGATTCGTCGGAGGACATCGTGGCGCATCGTCGCCTGCTCGGTATGGATATGCTGCCCGAGGATCTCGACCACACCACCGCTCCGGTGATATTCACCTATCCGGCATCGGCTCAGTTGGCGGCTCGCATCGACGGCCGCGAAATCGACATTGATGCAATCGACCGCTCGCGCGAGACGCTTTCGTCGAAGTACGATGTGGTGATTATCGAGGGAGCCGGCGGGCTGATGGTGCCGCTGACCGACGACTTCTTCACCATCGACTATGTAACATCGCGCCGTCTGCCGCTGATATTGGTGACAAACGGCGTACTCGGGTCGATCAATCACACGATTCTGTCGCTCGAAGCTGTTCGCAGCCGGGGTATCGAGCTGCCGTATGTGATATATAATCATCATTTCGACTACGATAAAGTCATCGCCGACGATACCCTCGGCTTTATCCGCCGCTACATCGCCCGTCACCACACCGCAACGGAAGTAATAGAAATGGGCGATTTCTGACTTGTAGTGGCGAGCCTTTGGTCCGCCGTCAACGTCACATTCGCAGACAGAAATCTCCCGCAGATCTCACAGATTTTCACAGATATTTTTGCCGCTTCGCGGCGGGTGGCACAGCAGGCATGCGAAACGCATGCCGCTACACGCGTCGTATTATGTAACCAAAAGAACTGTGTCGTAACACTTGATTACGACACAGCCCCTCGTATAGATCATAATAACTTTTACAGATTGTTGACGCAGCCCATCAGAAGTACAACGTTTGTGTAATTGTTGCGCAGTACATAGAAGAACGGACGATTGACAGTGAAATCCACTTTCAAAACTTGTGTATCTCCCGGAAATTCACTTGTAAACGGACCGAAAAATGTTGCAGCTGCAGCCTTTGAGCCTTCTTCATTGACGTCGATAGCCGTCTTTTGAACAGCTTGCATACCGGCTACTTCATTTATAACAGGAATGCCAAGAGTTTCCATTGTATAGTCATTCATAGGAAACCCGAGAGCTGTCATTACCGTATTCAGATCAGCATCCGCCTCGTCCTTAAATCGCGGCAATGACAGATTGACTTCGTAACTTCGCTGTGCGTTCCGCAACGATTTATATGTTTCAAAATCAATTGCTTCAGACGCTATGCCGCTTTTGGGTAACACAATATCGAGCACATAGCCTTGGCCGCTATAGTCGATACTGAGCATCTCGGCAAAGTCATTTGCGGCATATTCAGCATTGAACTCTTGGTGCATCATATCCACATCCGATGAGCCGTTGCGGCCGACAAACTGCTCGGTCGTTGTTTGGTTAATATCAAACTTCGAATCCCATGCGCCCTCAAAGTACATCGCGTTGGCAAATGCCGCCAATGTATGTGGATCAAGGCTGTTTACCAACTTGGGTATCATTCCATTGGTGGCGCGTTTGCACCAGTCATTGATTATGTCGACAGAATTGGCTGCAGTAAAATCAAGTGTAGTTACCTGTGCAGAGAATAGTTCTGACATCTTATTGGTATATGTCGCAGCAGGTTTGAACAAATTATTGACCCATACCGAGTTTGTGAACACGACTGTCGAACCTTGTGATTTATCGGGAAGAATACGTAGCAGTTGACTTACGACAGTATTCATATCCTCAATATTTTCAAAGCCGAGAGCTTTTGCCATCTTGTCTGGCGCATCTCCATCAGCAGCGTTAGCGAGCAACGAACCGCAGGCAATAAGGCTGATGGGTGATATTGAGTAGTTGCCGGTGGTGTTACCTACATAAACTGCGTTGAAGTTATCGGCCACAATCTTATTCAACTCGAACGAGAACTTCAAAATGTTATCAACTGCGACCTTTTGAGCCGTCGAAAACTTCAAATCGGGCACTTCAATAAGACCATCATCCGGTTTCTCTTCATCGTCACCATCCGCCGGCGCCGGTGTTTCAGGCTGTTCCGGCGTAGGTTTAACCTCCGGCTGCTCAATTTCAGAGCAAGAGGAGAGAATTAAAGTTGATGCCGTCACAATAATGAGCAGGCAGCAAGAGATGAGATGGTTTAGTCTGTCCATAAGTATGGTATTAATAG
>CALKKU010000118.1 GCA_937995285.1 uncultured Bacteroidales bacterium
ATGCCTGCCATTTCGCATCCGCATCCGAAAATCATAAATCCGAGGGCGGCGAGTTTTGCACTGCCGGGCATTTCAACCCACCATGAGCTGAGCCAATTATCGAGTCCCGAGCCTTGGAACAGGTCGCTGACCGCATATAATTTTATGCATGCGCCAACAAACATTACAGATGCCGAAAGAACACCTGTGAAGCGGATACCGAACTTGTCAAGAATAATGCCGGCCAGGATAAGGAAGCCGCAAACATTGAGAATAAACTCTGCACCGCCATAGTAGCCGAAGGCTGTTGGCGACCAACCACGCTCTGTTGCAATCAGGGATTGCAACGGTGACATCACATCGACAAACATATAGGCGAAGAACATCATCGATGCCACAAGCACCAAGGCTGTCCAACGAGCCCAAGCTTTGTCTCTTAATAGAATTTGTACTTTTTCTGTCATTTTATTTGAATTGATAATTATTGGCTATTACGTTTGATAAGTAAACAGTATACAAAGGTATAAATTCTTTATGATATAGGAAATTATTTTGTAAATTTGCGAGCAAAACACGATGCTTATGTCTCAAAATTCCAATGATATTGCGTCTCGACGCCCGTTTACCTTCGACAGAGTTGTCAGAATGCTGCTGACTATGGCGGCAATATTGGCTTGTATATGGTTTATTGATTATCTGAGCGATGTGCTCTTACCTTTCTTGGTGGCGTGGCTCATAGCGTATATGCTCGAACCTTTGGTACAGTGCAACCGTCGTTTTTTTAAGTGGAAAGGACGTAAGTTGGCTGTGTTTTTCACGCTGTTTGAAGTCACGGTCAGCCTGTCATTGGTTGCGTTCTTTTTGTTCCCGAACATTTTCGCCGAGATGCACCGGTTGGCTTTGCTGCTACGTGAATACGCTTCCGGTAATAATTCAGCGGATTTTATCCCGGCAGCAGTACATAACTATCTAAGGCATAATATCGACTTTAATTTCATATCAAGTGAATTGACACGTCAGGATTGGCAATCGATAATTAATGCCGCAAGTAAAGCTCTTTCGAGTGGTATTTACTTTATTCTCGGTATATTCAGTTGGTTTATAGTTTTGTTGTATGTCGTTTTCATTATGCTTGACTATGAAAAACTTGTATCCGGATTTAAGCGACTTGTGCCGCCGCGGTATCGATCGACAGTCTTTTCGGTATTCAACGATGTAAAGTCGAGTATGAATCATTATTTCCGTGGTCAGGCCTTAATAGCTACAATAGTCGGTGTGCTGTTCGCTATTGGATTTTTAATCGTAGGCCTGCCGATGGCGGTCGTGTTAGGCTTGTTTATCGGCTTGCTGAATATGGTACCATATTTACAACTCATCTCGCTGATACCCACTACAATCCTGTGCCTGATTTGTGCTGTTGACAGTGGCATGGGCTTTTGGACTCTATGGTGGGAGTGTATGGCCGTTTATATTGTAGTTCAGTGCGTTCAGGATTTGTACCTTACACCAAAAATCCTCGGAAAGGCTATGGGGCTTAATCCGGCGATCATACTGTTGTCGCTGTCAGTATGGGGCTCGTTGCTCGGTTTTATCGGTCTGATCGTGGCTCTGCCGTTGACAACATTGCTCATATCATACTACAACAAGTTTATTGCACGTCGCGGATATGCCGGTTGATGCTTAGAGCCATCAATACTGCATATATATGAACGGCGCGAGGTCGCTTGAACGGACTTGTATGGCAATGAAAATTACTAATGCAAGTATAAGCCCTTGTGCGATCGGCGGAATTGCAACGTAGCTCGACTTGAGTCTGTCGTTGAGTGAATCCGGCAAAAAATGAATTACCAATGCTGCACCGATTGCTGTGACTATAAGTGGATAGCCCTCGACAAATTGAGAAATTATCGAACCGTTAAAGTCATAGATTATGCGGCTGCACATTGTGCAGAATGTGTCGATGTTGTCAGAACGGAATATCGCAAAACCGATTACGGTCAGCGAAAATGTGATTGCGATATTTACAACTTTTGTAGCAGCCGCTCGTTTGATGACATCGGGAGTGTGTATAAGCCTTTTTAGAGCTTTGTGAATGACTAACAACAAGCCTTGATATGCGCCCCATAAAAGGTACATCCACGATGCACCGTGCCATAGACCGCCGAGAAGCATGGTGATGAAATTATTGAAATATGTTCTGACCGCACCACAGTGACTTCCGCCTAATGGGATATAGAGGTAATCCCTCAGCCATGTTGACAAAGAGATGTGCCAGCGATGCCAAAATTCGGACGGATTTCGGGATTTAAAGGGCGCATTGAAGTTATCTTTAAACCGATAACCCATTATCAGAGCAAGACCGATGGCCATATCTGAATATCCGGAGAAATCACAATATATCTGAACCGTGAAGCCTATCCATCCAACGAGATTTTCAAAGCCGGTATAGAGATCGGGATTTTCGAATATACGATTCACGAAGTTGCCGCTTATAAAGTCTGCAATGACGACTTTCTTCAGAAGGCCGGTCATAATAAGGAAAAGCCCTTCGCCAATCATTGCGGATGTTGCTATTGGATTAGCCTTGACTTGAGGCAGTAAATCTTTGGCTCTGACCACAGGACCTGCAAGCAACGGCGGGAAGAATGTCAGAGCAAATGTATAGCGTAAAAAGTTTCGCTCGGGTTCTAATTGATGGCGGTATATGTCGACTATGTAACTGATAGAGCGGAATGTTATGAATGAGATGCCGGCCGGAAGTATGATGTTGAGTGCATCGAATCCGGTGTGAGTTATATCCGCCCATGTTGACAACAAAAGGTTGAAATACTTGAAATATACCAGTGCTCCCAAGTTCAGGGCTATATTTATAAAAACAATGCTTCGGCGAGCGAGCCTGTTGGTGAGCGCTCCGAGTGCGTTGCCCAAGGTATAGTCGCTGAGGCAAATTCCGAGAAGAATAAAACAACATTCGGCACTCGACTTGTAGTAGAAATATAGAGAAAACAGTATGGTCAATATCATTCGCGGTATCGGCCACTTTTTAATCAATTCATATACAACGATAAATGCAGCGAATAATACAAGAAACAAACCTGTATTAAACATCAGAGGTGCAGACGGCGCATAAAGCAACTCGTCGCAAAGTGCGCTCAGATCAATATTAATCATTGTGGTGATCGGAGTCATTGTTGTCGGTCAAAGCTTCGATAAGAGCTTCAGCCATTAATGAACCTTGGATTCGATATCCGGCGAGGGTGAGATGTATTCTGTCGGTGTTGATTGTGTGAGATGTAACCCACATAGCCGATGAACCTGTGCCGCCGGCAACTGCATACCAATCGTAGACAGGAATATTGTTGTCGTGTCCGTATGCAACTATGACATCGCGCATTCGTTTCACGTTTGCATTTACAGTGAATGATGTGCGACGGCGACGGCGCTTGCGTCCGCGTGTGATTCCTTTGCGTTGGCACTCTTGCGGTGTTGTCAGCAGCAGGCTTGCGTCGGGATTGGTAGCTTTGATTTCTTTGACAAAATCATCGATTGTCTTACGGAACGCGGCATCGCTGATTGTACTGAATGCTTCGTTTGTTCCGAGGCTTAGGATTATCAAATCGGGCATAAAGTAGTTGGCGACGTCATGGCCGACATTCCCGATCCCGCTATATGTCGCAAATGTCGCGCCGTTATTGCCGATTACTTCATATGCCAAACCGGTATTGCCACACGATGCATTGATACCGTGAACGGCAACCTTAGCGGGCGACTTAAATGTTATGTCGCAAGTTGTGTATTGTCCGGGCAGACTAATTTCAACGCTTTTATTATCGCGTTCGGCTACGAATGGAACGACGATGCCGTCGCTCATTACATTCACCACTTCGATTGAATCTCCGCTGTAATAAACGGTTAGAGCATCGTATGGTTCGCGAGTGCTTACTTCGAGATCGAATTGAGAGTTGGCCGGTTGAATACCTATGCCTGTAAATCCCATTGCCGTAGGCCATGGAGTTTTCAGTAAGCGCGATTGCGTCATATTGGTGGTGGATGTAATTGTATAATCGACAGGTTGATTTGTTCCGGCGAGTTTAAACGGGATAATCAGGCCTCTACCTCGCAATCCTCCGAAACGATGGCCTATGTAGTCGCGAGTGACGGCAGTTCCCATATCGGCCTGTAAATGAGAATCTCCGATATGTACTATCGTGACCGGACATGAATCGGCTACGGACATTACTTGTTTCAGACTTGTCCAATCTGCCCCGTTCATATCGATGTGATTTGCATCAAGATTGATATATGACGGATAGTTAATTTGCGACCCGGATTGATTCGGTCCGGTTTCAATAGTGGGATTCTCGCGAGTATAACTTTGGTTGTCATCATTGGCCGCATATGTATGAGTACATATAATTGCAGATGTGATGAGCGCGATATATTTCAGATTATTCATTGACAGACTTGTTGAATGATTTCATAAAAATGTCGGCAAGAGCCGTTCCCCCTTTGTGGTTGAGGTGAATGTAGTCGGAATTAACGAGCCCTCTGTTGCGCCAATCGACAATGGCGTCATTGCCCCCCATTGCGGCACGTGTATCCCAAAATACAGAACCCGTAAGTCTCGCGACATCGCGCTGAGCCGTTACCATAGCACCGGCAGTGCCGATTGACTTGACTTCGGTGCCTTGCTTTTGACCTCGGTCGCCAATGCCCATTATGATTATGACGGCATTCGGATAGCAGTGTTTGATAGTGTTGACTGTTTGTACCATTGCTAATTTGTAGGCCGTGTAATCATGCTGTGTCGAGGTAAGCGCATTTATGCCGAACTCAAGTATGACAACATCATAGTCGATTGTACGCCGCATTTGGCTGATAATTTCGGAATTGAGGTTGCGGTGGCTTATTCCGCTGTTGCCGCGAAGCGACATTGTATCAAAAACGATACCTGTATTGTCAGACAACCATGCTCCAAGGACTTTTAATCCTGCGATATCCGAACTAAACGAAATGTTTGACGTTTCGGCATTGACTGTTATACATTGTACATCGGGTGAAGCGGCTATAGCGTGATTTTCGATTTGATTATCTGTATAGGTTATGCTGATATTTCCGGCAGTCGGCGCAATAAACATTATTGTTGATTGTGACCATCTGTCGGTGTGCGGTATGCGCTTGGAGCCTCGGAATGTGGCCTGTGCTCCGGATTCCCCCGTGAAATACATACCTTGGAGAATCCTTAAATCATTGTGCGACATCTTTCTGATTTCGGTTTCCGTCCATCCGCTGCCGCTTTGATTTATAGATTTTCTGAATCCGGGGATAGGACTGTATATGGGCATATATCCTACTCCTCGGCCACCGTATGTAGTTTGTAAAGCGCTTCTGATGTCTTGCGCAAGAATATCCCCTTCGATATATGAATCACCAACCATTGCAATTCTGATTGCTCGATTGTTTGATTGAGATAATATCGAGTGCAGTCGGGAGAATGATGATTTGCCTGTGGAATAGTCTTCAAACAATATCACACCGTCGACACACGGTGCTTGAAAATCATTCGGCAGTGTGATAATGGAATCTGTCGAGGCTTCCGAATCTGTTGACGTTTGAATTGAATCACTATCGAGTGTAAGATTATTCAATTCAGAGTCTATTTCCTCATGTGTTATATATGTCTTATCTGTTTGAGGAAGTATATCTCCAATCAGATTGAAGTCTTTTAGCGTATGTCCTGTCAGATTATTCCACGGCACGAGCGACAATATGGTCAGTATCGCCAATGCCGTTAATATGATTATGACCAAGCGATTGGATGAATTCATTTTGTATCAAAATGATTATTGAATGGTGGATAATAGCGAAGCCGCCTTGGCGAGTGTTTCATTCCACTCATCGTCAGGATTGGATTGGGCGGTAATACCACCGCCGGCATATATAGTGCAAGCATCCGGAGTTAGTTGTGCGCAGCGTAAGTATACGTAAGATGCTATATCATTGCCGCTGCGAACGGTAACTGTCCCGGCATAAACACCTCGGCTATGTTGTTCGATTGATTCGATTTCAGCAAAAGCGACTTCGCGAGGAAGTCCGGCTACGGCAGGCGTCGGTGATAATTCGGATATTGTATCATCGAAATTATGATCCGCCTTTAATTTACCGGTTATTCTTGTGCAAAGATGCTGTATGTCGCCATATCGCAGATTCTCTATATTAGCAATATGTATGTTTTCGCTTAGCGGTGTCAATGTTCCGGCAATGAAGTCGGTAACCATTTGCTGCTCGCGAATGTTCTTCTCATCCCAATCGCGGTTGCCTCTATGAGTACCGGCTAATGCCATCGTTTCATAGTATTTGGTTGAGATGTTTCCTTTTATAAGAATTTCAGGCGTTGCTCCAAGCCATGCTCCCACTTCAGGATGAAAGAATATGGAGCACATCGCATTCGGAAACTTGCGAAATAATCGCTCGGCAATCTGTCCCCAGTCGGCATTCGGTACAGTTTGTGTAATGACACGAGATATGACCGTCTTGCCCCCACGCTGCTTCAGTGATTCAATCAGCGAAGTAATGTTGTTGATGTAATCTGCATATTCGGTAGATTGCTCTAATTCCGCGTTTTGCCCCTCGTTCATATCGAGCGCATTAACACCTCCAAGATCAACACGACATCGTATGATCACAGGAGGCACATTCTCTTTTCTCCAAGGCCTTATTTCGAAGGCGTTATCGTTTAGAGGCTCGCTTACATTGTCATCTGCATAAAATACCGCATCACAATCAGGCTGTCGGTAGCATACGAAAGGTATGTTACAGTGCAGGCAATGATTGATTGCCGAAACAATGTTTTGACTTAACGATGCCATTATTTCCTACTTTTCGCAGATAGTAGCAATTAACTCAAAAGGAAGTGCAGATTTTACCTTGACCTTATAAAAATCTCCGACTTTGAGGGTCGTATCTTTTTCTATGAGAATTTCAGGATCGACTTCGGGGGAGTCGTACTGACTGCGTCCTACATAGTAATCAGGTTCTTCTCTGTCGACAACCACGCGAAGGATTGAGCCGACTTTCGATTCGTTGACTTGCAGGGAAAGATCTTCCTGAATTGCCATAATCTTGTCAAGACGTGCTTGTTTGACATCTTCCGGAATATTGTCTTCGAGTTCACGCGCTGCACGCGTGTCATCTTCCTCGCAGTAAGCGAATGCGCCCATACGTTCGAATCGTTGCTCTTTTACGAAGTCGATGAGTCGATCGAATGCCTCATCGGTTTCGCCGGGAAAGCCAACCATCAATGTTGTTCTGATATGTATTCCCGGGACTTCTGCACGAATCCGTTGAAGCAATTTGCGAGTCTCTTCCCCGGTGATGTGACGGTGCATATTGGCCAAGACAGTGTCGTCGATGTGTTGCAAAGCAATATCGAGATATTTACATACGTTGTCGCGACCTGCCATGACCGGTAATATATCGTAGGGGAAATCTGCGGGGTAGGCATAATGCAACCTGATCCATTCCACTCCTTCGACATCTGCCATTTGGTCGATTAAGTATGCCAACGCACTATGGCCATACAAATCGTGTCCATAGAACGAGAGATCCTGAGCGATTACATTGAATTCTTTTACGCCACGCGATACCAACTCTCTTACCTCATCAAGAATCTCTTCAATCGGGCGAGACTTATATCTTCCTGTTATCAACGGAATTGCACAGAATGCGCAGAATCGATTGCACCCCTCGGCTATTTTGATGTATGCGTGATGCGACGGAGTTGTGATTTCTCTGTCCCAATCGCGTGAGAGATGTTTGCGTGGAATCTGTTTGACAATATCATCGATTATTCCGTTCCAATCAAATTTTCCATACCATCCGTCAACTTCAGGTATCTCGGTCGGAAGTTCCGAGCGGTATCGTTCGCTCAGACACCCCATAACATAAACTGAATCGATACCTCCGTCCGCCTTTGATTCGCATGCTTCGAGAATCGTATTAATTGATTCTTCCTTAGCATCGCCAATGAAGCCGCAGGTATTGATAATAACGGCGTTGCCGGTGAAGTTGTCGGCGTTGTGCGCAGCCTTTATGCCATAGTCGGCAAAGCGGCGGAGCATCCGTTCGGAATCGATGAGATTCTTGGAACATCCCATCGTGATGATGTTTACTTTGTAATTTCCCATTGTCAGCGATTGCCAAAGAGCGATTCTACGAATTCACGTTTGTTGAATACTTGCAAATCCTTAATACCTTCGCCGAGGCCTATGTATTTAACGGGAATCTTGAACTGGTCGCTGATGCCGATAACCACGCCTCCCTTGGCGGTGCCGTCGAGTTTGGTTATCGCAAGATCGGTGACTTGTGTGGCTTCGGAGAACTGGCGAGCCTGTTCAAAGGCATTCTGTCCCGTAGAACCGTCAAGTACAAGCAATACTTCCTGAGGTGCACCGGGAACGACCTTTTCCATAACTCGTTTGATTTTGCTGAGTTCGTCCATCAGGCCTTTCTTGTTATGTAGACGGCCGGCAGTATCGATTATCACAACATCAGCATTGTTCGCAACAGCCGACGACAACGTGTCGTATGCTACGGCTGCTGCGTCAGAGCCAAGTTTTTGTTTTATGATGGGAACATCGGCGCGATGAGCCCATTCATCGAGCTGTTCGATAGCTGCGGCACGGAATGTGTCGGCTGCGCCGAGCATAACCGAGTAGCCGGCATTCTTGTACTGGTATGCGAGTTTGCCGATAGTAGTAGTTTTGCCTACACCGTTTACGCCGACCACCATTATTACATGAGGCTTGGATGTATTTTTCGGAAGCGTGAACTCTCCGGTTTCTGAACTTCCGTTATTGTTTTCGGCCAACAACGATGTTATTTCCTCAACAAGCATATTGTTGAGTTCCTCCATTCCGACATAATGGTCTTTGGCGGCACGCTCTTGAATGCGTTCAATTATACGGATTGTTGTCTCGGCGCCGACATCGCTTGTTATGAAGATTTCTTCGAGCTCATCAAGAAAATCATCATCAATGGTCTTGCGACCGAGAAAAGCTCTTTTAAGACGGCCGAATACACCTTCTTTGGTTTTTTCGAGACCTTTATCGAGAGTTTCTTTCTTTTCACGTGAAAAGATTGATTTGAATATATTTTTCATTATCTGTTATTATTCGGTTATAGAT
>CALKKU010000119.1 GCA_937995285.1 uncultured Bacteroidales bacterium
ATTTCTCATATTTATATATAAAATGCACCGCGAGCCGTTTTATCCCGTCGGGAATTAGTAAATTTGCATAAAAATATTGCTTATATGGATACAAATGCACAGTTCGACCAAGCCATCGCATCGTGCCGCAAAGTGTTCGCAGCCAAGTTGGAAGACTACGGACCGTCGTGGCGCATAATGCGTCCGCAAAGCGTCACCGACCAAATATTTATCAAAGCCAAGCGCATACGTTCACTCGAGACCAAAGGCCACTCGGCTGTTGGCGAAGGCATCTTGCCCGAATTTATGGCCATCGTCAACTACGGCATCATAGGCATCATTCAACTGCGTCTCGGATGGGCCGACACGAAAGATATCGATACGGCCACGGCTCTCAAGCACTACGACAAGATTGCCGCCGAAGCTCGCGAACTGATGATTGCCAAGAACCACGACTACGATGAAGCCTGGCGTTCGATGCGAGTGCTGTCTTACACCGACTTCATCCTCACCAAGATTGAGCGCGTCAAAGAAATCGAGGACAACAACGGCTCGGTAAAGGTGTCGGAAGGCATCGACTCCAACTACTTCGATGCACTCATCTACGCCATATTCGGAATAATCAAGCTGACGGAATGAGTGCCTGTCGCACCGCTATACGCATCGGCGTGTGGTTGGCAAGATTGCTGACCGGCGCCGTTTTCATTGCTTCGGGATGGGCAAAGTGTGTCGACCCGATGGGTTTCGTCTACAAGATAGAGGAGTACCTGCAAGCGTGGGGAGCCGCATCGATATTTCCGGTACAGGTTATAGTCATCTTGGCTGTTGCACTCTCAACATTTGAACTCATCACCGGCGTTGCTTTGCTATCGGGAGCATTCAAACGCCTTGCGCCGGTATGCGGATTGGTGATGATGATCCTTATGCTACCACTGACGCTCTATGTGTGGATAGCTGATCCGGTTGCCGACTGCGGATGCTTCGGCGATATGCTGCACATATCCAATGCAGCTACGTTCTTGAAAAACGTCGTGCTGACAGCGCTACTCGTGTACCTGTACAGATACAACGGTCGCTGCCTTCCGATTTTCAGACACGGCATGCAATGGATTGCATTGTGTCTCACCGGCATATACGGTGTAACCATTGCCTCAATAGGATGGAATTTTCAGCCTATAGTCGATTTCAGGTCGTATCCGGTTGGGTCGGAAATTCTCGGCGAGGCCGATAGCACCGCTCCGGAATACATATATGAAAAGAATGGCCACGAAGCGACTTTCACGCTCGATGCCCTACCCGATTCCACATGGACTTTTGTCGGAAAAGCGGCTGATGCAAACAATGGCAACGAAAGTCTTGCCATATTTGACGGCGACGACGAAGTCACAGAAGATGTTCTCGGCGATGCCGACACAGATCTATACATACTTGTCGTCAGCGAACCCGGTCTCAACTTCTTGGCACACGCCCGCAAAGCCAATGAAATATGCAAAGCGGTCGAAGCCGACGGCAGTCGTATGATTGCAGTCGTCGCCGCATCGGGCGAGACACTCGAGCGTTGGAAAAACTTCGCAATGCCCGATTATGAGGTATATTCATCATCCGACACATCTCTCAAAGAATTTGCCCGCGGCGGTGCGGCATTGGTGGCCGTAAAAGACGGACACATAGCTTGGAAACGCAATATGTCGACCCTCAACGCCGCTGATTTCACCACCGGCAAATACTACTCCGACATTTACATATTCGATGACGGATCGCTTGCCAAATGCCTGACAGGAGCTGTCATCAGCCTGTTAATATTGCTGTGGATTATCAGTGCCTCGTCGCTGCTAATCCGCTCAAAGATTTCAAAACGAACAGCTACACAATCGAAATAAATATGGAAAAGATTCAAGTCCGAGTCACACCGGAAATTGCCGCATCAACCGAGCGATTAACACTCGAAGCCTCGACAGCGCTCAACGTCGATATGAATCGAATAAAGCGTATCGACATCCTGCGACGCTCAATCGATGCCAGACAACGCCGCGTGATGCTCAATCTCTCAATCGGTGTGCACATCGACCGGATTGATGAATCGTTCCGCCGATATGAACCGATTGTGTATCCCGATGTACACGGCAAGCCTTGCGTCATCGTTGTTGGTGCCGGACCTGCAGGATTGTTCGCCGCGCTCGAACTGATT
>CALKKU010000120.1 GCA_937995285.1 uncultured Bacteroidales bacterium
CGATCCTGATGTGAAGGAATAATTCTTACACATATTAATATATAAGCCGTGTCGGGCGCATATCGCCCGACACGGCTTGTTTTATCCGGCCGCGTCGGCGGACGGGCCATAGGCTCGTCCCTACATTTGCCGGCTTTCGCCGGCATTGCGTTAATTTTGTAACTGTCTCTTGTTTAAAAAGGTGCTTATATTTTGTTCAAACGTGCTTTTTTTATACCTTTGGAGCAAATAATAATCAAATATAACAGTTGAATTTTATGGATTTACGTTTACTCCTTGCGGGGGCGATTGTGGCGGGTGGAGTCGTTGCGGCTTCGGCGGCCGAGGGCGCTCCGCGATTTTACGCCTCGGTGTACAGTGCGAATGAATGGAAGGAATATCCCGGATATGAAGAAGTGGGTATGTACAGTTTCGGCTTCGATGCTCCCGACCGACAGTTGGTGAAGGCCGATGTCGACCTCGACGCAAGCGCCGGCGGCGTGATGACCGAGGATTTCTATTTCTGCACCAAGGAAGTGGTAAATTTCGGCTACGTCGACATCACTCACTTCACATTCAAGCCCGAGACATGGGAGTACAACTCTCAGATATTCGGCAACACACAGGGCGTGGCCACCGACCTCGCCTACGACCACACGTCGGCCAAAATCTACGGTTGCTTCTCCACAGACCCCGACTTGGGCGAGGGAGAAGGCGGATTTGTGTTCGGCACTATCAACGAAGCATCGGGTGAACGCCAAGCCATAAAGAAAATCGAAACGCCGTGGATCGCTCTCGGCTGCAACCGCGCCGGTGAACTCTATGCCGTGACGATGGCCGGCGAACTGCTGAAGGTGAACAAGATAAACGGCGATACGGAAACGCTCGCCGATCTCGGTTTCACGGCCAACCGCCGCTCGACGGGCGCTATCGACACCGCTACGGGTATGTTCTACGTGGTGGTGACCAATGAGGATTCGTCGACCGCCGAGCAGTACGGATACAGCGTGAGCACTTCGGAACTGTATGCCGTGGACGTGACGGCGAAGTCGGCGACAAAGCTTTATGAATTTGCTGACGGCGAGGCCCTCGGCGGTATGTACATCCCCGGTCCGCTGGCATCGGACGATGCTCCGGCAGCAGTGACCGACCTGATGCTCGACTTCGAGGCCGGTGCTCTGAACGGCACGGCATCGTTCACCATGCCCGACAAGACCTTCGGCGGCGGCACGCTCGAAGGCGATGTGAAGTACTTGCTGCGTGCAAGTGGCGACTTGTTCGCTCAAGGCACGGCCGCGCCGGGCGAAGCTGTGAAGGTCAACGGCAAGGTGCTTGAGGACGGACAGTATGAATTTGTGCTCGAACTGACAAATGCGGCCGGTCGCGGCCCTAAGGCCAAGGCTTCGCAGTGGGTGGGACACGACACTCCCGTGAAAATCACGGCGGCAACGCTCACCTACGACGACGGCCGGTTTACGTTGGCATGGGAGCAGCCGTCGGCCACCGAGCACGGCGGATATATGGACTCCGCGCTGCTGTCGTACGACGTGACGCGTCTGCCCGATAATGTGCTTGTAGCTCAGGGCGTAAACACCACGACCGTGACCGATGCCGTGTCCGTGCCCGAGGAGATGACAGCATACTCGTATCGCATCGATATGTCGTACAGAGGCGTGGCTGTGGCATCGTACACCACTGCGGCTTACCGCCTCGGCTCGGTGTCGCTGCCCTATGTGCTTGACTTCGACAAGGAAGACAGCTTCAAGGACCTGACAGTGATTGATGTGAACGGCGACCGTAACGAATGGTATCGCGAAGAATACTGGTACATCGAGGCGCTCGACCTTGAATGCACGGCGGCAATGTATCCCTATTCGTCGACCAACAAGGCCGATGACTGGTTGGTGTTGCCGGCAATCAACTTCGAGGCCGACGTGAAATATACCGTTGAATTTCAGGTGTCGACGGCGAGCAGCAGTACCCCCGAACGCCTCGCAGTGTACTACGGCGCTGCTCCTTCGCCCGAAGCACTCGTGAATGCTGTTATGGACGAGAAAGAGTATATGATTTACGACCCCGTGGATGAGAAGATTGAATTTACACCCGCCGCATCGGGCCTGTACTACATCGGTTTCCATGCCTGCTCCGATGCCGACGGTGCCGGCCTGGCATTGCGCAACATCAAGGTCGACGGCGAGGCCGGATCTGTTATCGACAGCATTGCGACAGGAGATGACAGCGCTGCCAAGGTGGAACTGTACAACTTGCAGGGTGTGCGCGTGGATAATCCTCAGCCCGGGCAATTGGTCATCAAGCGCCAAGGCTCGACGGTGACAAAGGTCGTTGTGCGATAATCGCGAGCGGGAAATTAAAGAATATTTTCCGTATTAGTTGGAAAGGTACTTAAATTGTGCTAAATTTGCACCAAATATACACTCGCCAAATAAGACGAACTAACCAAATATAATTAAACTATAATCTAAAATCAATCATCTTATGTGGTTAACAAGCTCATCTATAGGGCGTAAAGTCGTTATGGCCGTTACGGGTCTGGCTCTCGTCCTATTCGTAACTTTTCACGTGCTGATGAATGCAGTAGCCTTGTTGTGGCCTACAGCCTACAACCAGGTGTGCGAGTTCCTGGGCGCCAATTGGTATGCACTGATTGCGTCGGTAGGCCTTGCAGCGCTGTTTATCATTCACATCATCTACGCAGTGTGGCTCACATTGCAGAACCGTGCCGCTCGCGGTGAGGACCGTTATGCAGTGACGGCTCGCCAGCCTCAGGTGGAATGGGCATCGAAGAATATGCTCGTCCTCGGCATCGTGGTAGTGGCATTCCTGATTGTACACCTTATCCAGTTCTGGGCAAAGATGCAGCTCCAGGAAGTGATGGGCAACGGCCTTACAGAACTTCCTCAGCTCAACGGCGCAGCCTGCAACCCCGCAATGGGTACACTCTTCATCCAGGCAGCGTTCAGCGAACCCTGGACTGCAATCGTCTATGTAATCGGCTTCGTGGCATTGTGGTTCCACATGACCCACGGCTTCTGGTCGATGTTCCACACAGCCGGTTGGGACAACAATATCTGGATTTCGCGTCTGAAGACCATCGGTACATGGTGGGCTTCGATCGTAGTCGTTCTCTTCATCGCTCAGGCAGCAGTGTTCACCGTTCTTGCCAACAAGAACTACTACACCGAGAACGAAGCACTCCAGGAACAGTATTCTGAATTCTGGGGCGAACAGGCCAATGTGGTTACCGAAGATTTCGTCAAGGAATATATGGCAGTAGTGACACCCGCGCAGGCAGGTGAAATCAGCCAGGAAGATGCACAGGCCAAGTTTGAAGAATTCTTCCTCACCAAGGGTCAGGCTTATCTCGACCGTGCCGAAGCCATCTCCAACGGCTTCAAGGCTCAGTGTCCCAAGGTTGCCGGTTCGGAAGAACTCCAGCGACTCGAAAGCTTCAAGCGCAGCCTCGGCCAGCAGCTGATGATGATTCAGATGCAGAAGGCACAGGCTCAGCAGCCCGCAGCTGCGGCTCCCGCCGACAGCGTCGCCAATGACGAGGCTCCCGTGGAAGTTCCCGAAGAAAACAGTACTAACGAATAATTTCTCAGAAAGATGATAGACCAAAATAAAATCAAAGATATGATCGATTCGACATCTATCATGGGCGAATTTGCCGACGTTGAATCATCTAAACTTCCTGAGTACCAGATTGACTCTAAAATTCCCGAAGGTCCCGTCGCTGAGAAATGGACCAACTATAAGGCTCATCAGAAACTGGTGAACCCGGCCAACAAGCGCCACCTCGACATCATCGTCGTAGGTACGGGCCTCGCCGGTGCATCGGCTGCCTCGACACTCGGTGAACTCGGTTTCAACGTACTCAACTTCTGCATCCAAGACAGCCCCCGTCGCGCTCACTCTATCGCGGCTCAGGGCGGTATCAATGCAGCCAAGAATTATCAGAACGACGGTGACTCTGTTTATCGCCTGTTCTATGACACAGTGAAGGGCGGTGACTTCCGCTCGCGCGAAGCCAACGTTTACCGTCTGGCCGAAGTGTCGAACAACATCATCGACCAGTGCGTTGAGCAGGGTGTTCCCTTCGCTCGCGAATACGGCGGCCTGCTGGCCAACCGCTCGTTCGGCGGCGCTCAGGTGAGCCGTACGTTCTACGCCAAGGGTCAGACCGGTCAGCAGCTGCTGCTCGGTGCATACGCATCGCTCAACCGCCAGATCAACAAGGGCACTGTGAAGAGCTTCACCCGTCGTGAAATGCTCGACGTCGTTATCATCGACGGCCGCGCTCGCGGTATCATCGTGCGCAACCTCATCACCGGCGAAATCGAACGCTACGCCGCTCACGCCGTTGTATTGGCAACCGGCGGTTACGGCCGCGCATTCTTCCTGTCGACCAACGCTATGGGCTGCAACGGCTCGGCTGCCGTACAGGCATTCAAGAAGGGCGCATATCTCGCCAACCTCGCTTTCACTCAGATCCACCCGACATGTATTCCCGTTCACGGCGAAGACCAGTCGAAGCTGACCCTCATGAGCGAATCGCTCCGTAACGACGGCCGTATCTGGGTGCCGAAGAAGAAGGAAGATGCCGAAGCTATCCGCGCCGGCAAGAAGAAACCGACCGATATTCCCGACGAAGATCGCGACTTCTACCTGGAACGCCGCTATCCCGCATTCGGTAACCTCTGTCCTCGCGACATCGCTTCGCGTGCCGCCAAGGAACGCTGCGACGCCGGCTACGGCGTAGGTACCGGTAATGCCGTATATCTCGACTTCAAGTATGCTATCGAACGCCTCGGCGCCGACGTGGTACGCGACCGCTACGGCAACCTGTTCGATATGTACCAGATGATTTCGGACGACAACCCCTACGAAACCCCGATGATGATCTTCCCCGCATCGCACTACACCATGGGCGGTATCTGGGTAGACTACGAACTTCAGACATCGATCAAGGGTCTGTTCGCAATCGGCGAATGCAACTTCTCGGATCACGGTGCCAACCGCCTCGGCGCTTCGGCTCTTATGCAGGGCTTGGCCGACGGCTACTTCGTGCTTCCCTACACTATGCAGAACTACCTCAGCGACCAGATCAAGGTGCCCAAGTTCTCGACCGACGCGCCCGAATTCGACAAGGCCGAAAAGGATGTTCGCGCACGTATCGAACGCTTGATGAGCATCAAGGGTACAAAGTCGCCCGACGAAATTCACAAGCGTCTCGGCCACGTTATGTGGAACTTCGTAGGTATGGGCCGCACACTCCAGACACTGGTGAAGGCTCTCGACGAAATCGAAGAAGTGAAGAAGGAATTTTATAGCGACCTGCGCATCGTAGGCAACGCCGACGACCTCAATACCGAGCTCGAAAAGGCTCTGCGCCTCGAAGATTTCCTGGTAATCGCCAAGATGATGGCTATCGACGCCCTCAACCGCAACGAATCGTGCGGTGCGCACTTCCGCGAGGAATACCAGACAGCCGACGGCGAAGCTGCTCGTAACGACGAGGAGTATATGTACGTAAGCTGCTGGAAGTACAATGGTGAAGGTCAGAAGCCCACTCTGCTGAAGGAACCCCTGAAGTATGAGGCTATCAAGGTTCAGACACGTAACTATAAGTCCTAATTTTCCCTAACCACGTATTCAAAGAAACAATGGAACATACAATCAGCGTAAACCTGAATATCTGGCGTCAACGTGGTCCCAAGGAAAAGGGCCAGTTCGTCAAGTATCACCTCGACAATGTGTCGACAGGCAGTTCATTCCTCGAAATGCTCGACATGCTCAATCAGCGTCTTGTGGAGCAGGGCGAAGAACCTGTAGTATTCGATAACGACTGCCGCGAAGGCATCTGCGGTATGTGCTCTCTGTACATCAACGGTCATCCCCACGGTCCGGTACAGGGTATCACCACCTGCCAGTTGCATATGCGTAAATTCCACGACGGCGAGACCATCACTATCGAGCCGTGGCGTTCGGCCGCATTCCCCGTAATCCGCGACCTTATGGTCGACCGTACTGCGTTCGACAAGATTCAGCAGGCCGGCGGCTACGTGTCGTTCAACTGCGGCGGTGCTCCCGATGCCAACGCAACTCCCATCTCGAAGGAAGTTGCCGACGTGGCTATGGACTCGGCTACATGTATCGGTTGCGGTGCATGTGTCGCTGCCTGCAAGAATGGCTCTGCAATGCTGTTCGTTTCGGCCAAGGTAAGTCAGTTTGCTCTCCTGCCCCAGGGTCAGGTGGAACGCAAGCGTCGTGCCCGCGCCATGGTCGCCAAGATGGACGAACTCGGCTTCGGCAACTGCACCAACACCGGTGCATGTGCGGCTGAATGCCCCAAGTCGATTCCTCTGAGCAACATCGCTCGCCTCAACCGCGAGTTTATCAAAGCCAAGTGCTCTGACTAATCGTCGGAATCGTTACCATCATTTTTAAGATAAACGGCAATGAAATTGCCGGCCTCGATTCGGGGTCGGCAATTTTTTTGTGCGTGCCGTGTCGGGCGGGCCAAAGGCTCGCCCCTACAGGCGCTTGGGTAATGAAACGTTGAGGTAGCGCTCGGCTTTGTCGATGAGGATGCTGCGGAGGATGCGTGCCCACGGCGAGCGGTTGCATGCGGCCTCGTTTTCGAGAATGGAAACGGCCTGCCAGAAGCATATGGCGCCGGAAGCAAGTCGCAGCAGCGGGAATGTGTCCTGCACCACGACATATTGGAGCAGCGCAGCAAGGGCGAGGATGGCGTAGGCGGTCAACAAGGTGCGAATGGCGCGGCCGAGGCGTGCACTGCTGAAGCGCAGGCGCTGTCGTACTTCGGGATGTCGGCGCGATAGCCGTCGGGCAAGGCGGCGAGCGGTGACGACGTCGGCGAATATCATAAGTGTGCAGACGGCTGCGTGAGGAGCGGCGGGTTGGAGTGCCGCCCAAAGCCACGCACCGCAGGCGGCGATGCAGGCTCGGATGGTGTTGTGGGTGATGTGCATGGTAGTGTGTCTTTTATGTTTTTCGATTGCAAAGTTAAGGCGGCCGACAGCGGTTGCCATCGGATTTTGGTAAGATCGACCAAAAAATATTAGAATTTTCCGGTGAGGATGCTCTTGATGTCGTTGAGTTTGGTGAGGGCTTCGATGGGGGTGAGGTTGTTGATGTCGATGCCGAGGATTTCGTCGCGCACTTGGGCGAGGACGGGGTCATCGAGCTGGAAGAGTGAGAGCTGCATGCCGGGTGTGTCGCCGAGCGAAGCGAGTGTGGCTCGGGTGTCGGCATCGGTAGTGACTTCGCTTCCGCCGTCGGATGATGTGCGGCGGTTGGCTTCCTCAAGTTGGCGGAGAACCTGCTCGGCACGCTGGACTATGGAGCGAGGCATACCGGCGAGGCGTGCCACGTGGATGCCGAAACTGTGTTCGGACCCGCCTCGGGCGAGTTTGCGCAGGAACACCACCTTGCCGTCGATTTCGCGGACCGACACGTTGTAGTTGGCGATGCGCGGATGGCTGCTCTCCATCTCGTTGAGTTCGTGGTAGTGGGTGGCGAACAGTGTCTTGGGGTGCATATCGCCCCAATCGTGGATGTACTCGACGATGGCCCAGGCTATGGATATGCCGTCGTAGGTGGATGTGCCACGGCCGAGTTCGTCGAAAAGGATGAGCGAGCGGCGCGACATATTGTTGAGGATGGCTGCGGCCTCATTCATCTCCACCATAAACGTGGATTCGCCCAAAGAGATGTTGTCCGATGCGCCGACGCGAGTGAATATCTTGTCGACGACGCCGATGCGGGCACTGTCGGCAGCCACGAACGAGCCTATCTGAGCCATGATGACGTTGAGCGCGGTCTGGCGGAGCAGTGCCGACTTACCCGACATATTCGGGCCCGTGATCATCATTATCTGCGACGACTCGTTGTCGAGTTCGATTGTGTTGGAAATGTACGGCTCGCCGGGCGGCAACTGCTTCTCGATGACCGGGTGGCGGGCTTCGACGAGGCGGATTGTCAGCGAGTCGTCGACAGTAGGGCGGTTGTAGTGGTTCTCGGCTGCGACGCGGGTGAATGAATTGAGCACGTCGAGGCGTGCGAGAATCGAGGCGTCGGTTTGGAGAGCGGGAATGAACGATGCTACGGCGGCTACGAGGCGGGCGTAGATGTCGGCTTGGAGCGATTCAATCTTCTCCTGTGCGGTGAGGATTTTCTCCTCGTATTCTTTGAGTTCCTGAGTGATGTAGCGCTCGGCATTGACGAGCGTCTGCTTGCGAATCCATTCGGGCGGCACCTTGTCGCGATGGGTATTGGTGACTTCGATGTAGTAGCCGAAGACGTTGTTGTAGCCTATCTTGAGCGAGGAGATGCCGGTGGCCTGCACTTCGCGTGCCTGAATCTTGAGAAGATAATCCTTGCCCGAGTAGGCTATGGCACGAAGTTCGTCGAGCTGCGGGTCGACGCCATCGAGGATGTATTCGCCGCGCGAGGTCGACACCGGAGAATCTTCGCGAATCTCGCGGGTGATGCGCTCGCGGATGCTGTCGCACGGGTTGAGTTGTTCGCCCATAGCCCGGAGCGACGGGTCGTCGGAGCGCAGGCAGATGTCCTTTACGGGTTTTACGGCTGCAAGGGCGTTGCGGATTTGCAGAAGTTCGCGGGGCGACACACGGGCGGCGGCCACTTTCGACACGAGGCGTTCGAGGTCGCCGACACGCTGCAGGCAGTCGCAGATGTCGTCGCGGTCGTCGGGGGCGCGGAAGAATGCGTCGACCACGTTGAGACGCTCGTTGATGAGCTTGGGATCGCGTAGCGGAAAGAGTAGCCAGCGGTGGAGCAGTCGCGAGCCCATCGGGGTGACGGTGCGGTCGAGGACGCTGAGCAGGCTTTTGCCGCCTTCTTCGAGAGCGTTGACCAGTTCGAGGTTGCGGACGGTGAAGCGGTCGAGGCGCACGTAGCGGTCTTCTTCGATGCGCGAGATGGCCGTGATGTGGCTCAGCCGCGAGTGCTGAGTGATGTCGAGGTAGTGGAGGATGGCTCCGGCGGCAATAATGGCGTCGTGCATACCGTGGATGCCGAAGCCCTTGAGAGAGTTGGTGCCGAACTGTGTGCGGAGGCGTTCGTTGGCGGCGTCGGGGGTGAATATCCAGTCTTCGAGTTCGAAGATGAGATATTTTTCGGACAATTGCGATGTGGCTTTGTCCTTGAGCCCGCGCTGTACGAGCACTTCCTTGGGCGCCATGTTGGAGAGAATCTTGTCGACGTATTCGAGGTTGCCCTCGGCGGTGAGAAATTCGCCGGTGGATATGTCGAGGAACGCAACGCCGATGTGCTGCTTACCCCAATGGATGGCAGCGAGAAAGTTGTTTTCCTTGTGGGAGAGAACATTGTCGTTGAGCGCCACGCCCGGAGTGACGAGTTCGGTGATGCCGCGCTTTACCAGCGACTTTGCTTTCTTGGGGTCTTCGAGTTGTTCGCAAATGGCCACGCGCTTCCCGGCGCGGATGAGGCGGGGCAGGTAGGTGTCGAGAGCGTGGTGGGGAAATCCGGCGAGTTCGACGCTCGAAGCTGCGCCGTTGGCGCGTTTGGTGAGCGTGATGCCGAGAATCTCCGAAGCTGAGATTGCGTCGTCGGAGAACGTTTCGTAAAAGTCGCCCACGCGGAAGAGCAGAACTGCATCGGGATGCTTTTGTTTCATCTCGAAGTATTGCTTCATCAGCGGGGTCTCGACTACTTTTTTGGCCATAGAATTGCGATTGTTTATGAATACAAAGTTACAATAAATGGAGGGAACGAAAAAATGCGGCGGATTTAAAAATTTTTACCTACCTTTGTGGAAAGTATTAAAACAACTATAAGCATACTATGAAAAAATTATTGCTTGCCGTAATGGCACTTGTGGCACTCGCACCGGCTATGAAGGCCGAAGATGCGCCCGAAACTCCTTGGCAGTATGTCAATGCGCAAGATCTGCGCGTAATCAATAAGGGCTGGGACAACACCCTGCGCCCCTACACTCGTATTCCGGCTTACTTGCAGGACAGCGTACGTCCCGATCTGTGGGAACGCTCGCAGTGTTCGAGCGGCATCGGCATCCGCTTCGCCACCAACTCGCGCCGCATCGGTGTGAAGTACGAATTGCTGTGGGATACCCACCTGATTCACATGGCCGACACCGGCCTGAAGGGTACCGACCTCTACACCTTGGAAGGTGATTCGGTATGGCGCCACGTCAACACCAACCGCCCGTATGTGAACAATAAGGAAGAAAAAATCGTGGAATCGACCTACGTCGAACGCCTCGACGGCGAGATGCACGAGTATATGATCTACCTGCCGCTCTACGACGGCGTGAACGAACTTTGGGTTAAGGTCGATTCGGGCTCCGTAATCACTCACGGACGTCCCGACCTGATCGATCCGCATCGTCGCATCGTGGCTTACGGCACAAGCATTCTGCAAGGCGGCTGCGCATCGCGCACCGGTATGGCTTCGACCAATATCATCGGCCGCGAACTCAACGCCGAAGTGGTGAACATCGGTATCTCGGGCGAAGGCAAGATGGACAACTGCATGGCTCGTGCTATCAACGAAATCAAGGATGTGGACCTGTACCTGCTCGATCCCGTGCCCAACTGCACCGAGATGATGTGCGACACGCTCACTTATGACTTCGTGAAGATTATCGCTCAGGCTCATCCGACAACTCCTATCGTGATGCTCGCCGGTCCGCTGTATCCGTATTCGCGCTACGATTCGATGTTCCGCAACTATCTGCCGGCCAAGAACGATGCGTTCCGCCGCAACTATCAGCGTCTGCGCGACGAAGGCTTCAAGAACATCTACTTCATCGAGAGTGAAGGCCTCGACGGCGTGGAGGACGACGGCACGGTCGACGGTATTCACCTCACCGACCTCGGTTTCCGCCACTATGCCGACTTCTTGCTGCCTCGTCTGCGCGAGATCCTCGGTTGGTAAAAAATATTGATTTGAAAAAGGGGCTGTGTCGTATTCCCTGATTGCGACACAGCTCTCTTTGTATTATATAAATATCGCATAATACGCCGGGCGTAGCGGCATGCGTTTCGCATGCCATTGATGTGCAATATGGTGTGTTATAATTAATTGCGCGCCGAGCGACATCGGGCGGGCCGAAGGCTCGCCCCTACATTTGCCGGCTTCCGCCGGCATTACGTTAATTTTGCAACACTCTCATTACGCTAAATTTGTGAAGACCTTTTTTATTTATAATATGTAGCAAAACGGCACTGAACTTCAAAAAGTTTTTGTAATTTTGCGTGAAATTGATAAAAACCAATCGATGTACTTCAATTACGATATATTGCCGATGCAGGTGTATCTGTTTGCAGCAGGTATGGCGGCATTGGTTGTCGCTTTCACGATATTCTTTCTGAAAACTCGTGCTGTGGTGCGCCGGAGCAAGGATTGCGAGGCCGAGGATATTGACGACGGCAGCCGTCGGTGGGAGCGTGCATCGATTGTGGTGTATTCGCCCAACGACAGTTCGTTTCGTCCCGAACTGATAACCGAATTGCTCGGCCAGGACTATCCGACCGACTTCGAGGTGATTGTCGTAAATGAAAGTCAGACCGGTGCGGTGAGCGATGTTGTGGAGCCGCTCCAGATGCAGCATAGCAATCTCTACCTCACGTATACACCCGACGGCGTGCGCAATCTGAGCCGCAAGAAGTTGGCCGTGACTATCGGCGTGAAGGCGGCTCGCCATCCGGTGGTGGTGCTGACGTGCGCCGATGCCGTAGTGTCGTCGCCGATGTGGCTGCGACGTATGATGTGTCACTTCGCCGATGGCAGCGCCACTGAAGTGGTGCTCGGCTATGCGACGGCCGCCCCCTACGACGACAAGTGCTTCGGCGCTCGCCGCCGTTCGTTCGACGCAGTGGCAGACGGCGCCGCTTGGCTCGGCGATGCCGTGTCGGGGCATCCCTGGCGCGGCATATCGTACAACCTGGCCTACCGCAGCGAATTGTTTTTCAAAAATAAAGGCTTCTCGCGTCGCCTGAATCTGCTTCACGGCGACGACGATATATTCGTGAGCGAAATTGCCCGAGGCTACAACACCGAGGTGGAACTCAGCGCCGATTCTGTCGTGGAAATTCCCGGTGGAAATTCACCGCGTGCCGTGCACGGCAACAATATCTGTCGCCGGTTCACACGCCGATTTATCCCCCGGCGTCCGCGCATCGCTGCCATGACATCGTGGTGGTGCTACCTGTTGGCGGCTGTGCTGCCGATAGCAGCGGCTGCCCTTCAGCCGATGAATTGGGCAAGCTGGGCGTGCGCGGCCGTGGCTTTGCTGCTGTGGTATCCCGCGGCGTTGGTGTGGCGGCCGGTGTGCCGAGTGCTGTTCGGCAGGCGGATGTTGCTGAGCCTGCCGCTGTTGGCGGCAACGAGACCGCTGCGACTGATGTATCGCGCGGCGTACTGTATGACGCATCGCGGCAAGCGCTACACCTGGCAGTGATCAAGTTCACACGTTATCAAAACAATTTAATTTCACATATATATAATAAGTTAACGATAACAAATCCTAAATAATATGTCACGTCAAAATCTCGACCAATTAGACCTTAATATCCTGCGCAATCTGTCGAACAACGCACGTAAACCTTATCTCGAAATAGCTCGCGAATGCGGAGTGTCGGGTGCGGCCATTCATCAGCGCATCCAGCGCCTGGTGAATGCCGGAATCATCAAAGGTTCGGAATGCCTTATCGATCCTTCGGCTATCGGCTACGACACGTGCGCCTACGTGGGTATGTGGATGAACGAACCGAGTCAGTTCGACGAAGTAATAAGCAAGCTTGAATCGATGCCCGAAATTGTCGAGTGCCACTACACTACAGGTAAATACGATATCCTCGTAAAACTCTATGCCCGCAACAACGACCACCTGTTGCAGATACTCCAGCGTATGCAGACTCTGAATATGGCCCGTACCGAAACTCTCATCTCCTTCAAGCAGGTGTTCAGGCGCCAGATGAACATCGAGGAGTAGTTAATGTAGGTTAAATTCACACAATCGCTGTCATTAATCGACCGTTGCGGCGTCTAATGTGTAGACGTTCGAATATGATTAATGACAAACAACAGAAATATGATCAGAAAAGTACTTTCAGCGTTGGCATTGGCCTGTGCTGTGTCAATGCCCGCTGAAGCCTATCAGGTAAAGGCGTCGGTGGTCGATGCCGAGGGACAGGCGCTCCCTTACGTCACCTATAGGATTTATGCCGATACAACTCAAACCGCCGTTACATCGGCTGTGGCCGATGCCGACGGAGTGATTGCTGCAGACATTGCTTCGGCCGGCGACTATCGTCTCTCGGTGGTGTATGTAGGTATGGCAGATGCCGAGCGCACGTTCGCAGTGTCGAATGCGGCTCCGGTGGCCGATCTTGGTGTGATAACGATGACAGAGCAGACAAATGTGCTCGACGACGTGACGGTGACGGCTCAGCGCCCGTTGGTGACCAAACTCATCGACCGCGTGGCCTACGATGTGCAGGCCGACCCCGAACGCCCCACGCTGATGATTCGCGACATCCTGCGCAAGGTGCCGATGGTGAGCGTCGATGCCGACGGCACAATCCGCGTGAACGGTTCCACTTCATTCAAGATATACAAGAACGGGCGCCCGAACAATTCGCTCAGCCGCAACGCCAAGGATCTCTTTGCCGCAATGCCGGCGTCGACAATCAAGCGCATCGAGGTCATTACCGAACCGGGTGCCGAATTCGATGCCGAGGGCACGACGGCTATTCTTAATATCGTCACCGAGGACAACACAGCTATCAAGGGTGTGCTCGGCAGTGTGTACACGAGTTACGAAACGCACGAGTTTGCTCCAAACGGCGGTATGTGGCTCACGAGCGAAATCGGCAAGGTGAATTTCAATATCTACGGCGGCTATCAGCGCATAGGCGGCGTGAACAACCGCTTTACCAACGTGTCGGACTATACGTATAAGCAGACCGGCGACTATCAACATGATGAATCGACCGGCGATCAGGAAGGCCACTTGGGCTACTTCGGTCTCGAAGGCTCTTATCAGCTCGATACGCTGAATCTGTTCACGGCCGAGATGTCGGGCTACGCCTATGGCATTAAAGGTCGCAGCAATTCACTGAATGCGACTTACAGCAGCCTCGGCGACTTGCTGAGCGGTTTCCGCACCAAAGGTTATACACCGCACAACGGCTACATCGATATGAACGCCAACTTCAACTGGCAGCACCGCACGCACCGCCCCGACGAAACGTATACGCTGTCGTACCTGGTGTCGACGACGCACCAGTCGAGTGAGTCGGAGAATGCGTACAGCGATATGTTCGGCACTATGGCGTCGCTTCCCTACACGGGTATGAACAGCGACTATACGCTCAACTTCATCGAGCACACCGTGCAGGGCGACTATACTCGCACTCTCGGCGGCATTCATACGCTCAACTTCGGCCTTAAAGGCATCATGCGTCGCAACCGCTCGAACAATGAGACGGAGTACGTCGGTTATCGCGATGACGACCGCGAGTTCAAGCACATCACGTCGATCGGCGCCGCCTATGCACAGTATTCGGTGCGGCTTGGAGCGGTGAGCCTGCGCGGCGGTCTGCGCTACGAGTATTCGCATCTGAGTGCATCGTACCCCGACGGCAAGGGAGAGGATTACAGTTCCAATCTGAACGATGTAGTGCCGTCGGCGTCGGTCAAGTGGCAGGTGAATGACGCAAATTCGCTGGCGTTCGCTTATTCGAGTTCGATCAGCCGCCCTGGTATCTCGTACCTCAATCCGGCTGTCACCGAGACGCCGACAACCCGCAGCTACGGCAATCCCGACTTGAACAGCGCGCGCTCGCAGTCGATGAAGTTGTCGTACTCGATTATCAAGAACAAGTTCAACATCGACTATTCGATGAGCTACCGTTTCATCAACAACGGTATCAGCAGCATCACATCGGCCGATGAGAACAATATCATCACCAACACATACGGCAACGTCGGTCACTACCGCAACTTTGGCAACCGCATCTATGTGCAATGGACCATCACGCCCAAGACGACGTTCAGCGGACAGTTTGCCGTGAACTACAACCGCTACAAGATGGAAGGCTACACACTCGGCCGCTGGACGTGGGACACCTACGGCAACGTTCGCCAGTCGTTGCCGTTCAAATTCGACCTGTCGCTCAACTGGTGGTGCTCGTCGGGTTATGTCAACAGCGTGTATGGCTACGACAGCAATTCATTTGCAAATGCCATTTGGTACGGTGTGTCGCTGTCGCGCTCGTTCCTCAAAGAAAATCGTCTGAATGTGCGCGTCACGGCCGACCTTCCATTCGCCCGCCATACGGCATATTACGATACCTATACGGTCAACGGCGACTACACCGGTATGTCGCGTATGATTAACCGTCAGCCGTTTTCGGTTCGCTTCAGCCTGTCGTATCGCTTCGGCTCGCTCCAGGCATCCGTGCGCAAGACCGATACTTCGATCGAAAACGACGACCTCATCGGCCGCAAACAGTAAACGTAATTATTACGAATATACGAAGACATCCGCTCCGATGAGGGCGGATGTTTTCATTATTACCTTGGATTTTTGCGAAAAACGGCAAATTATTACCTTGGATTTTTATAATTTTCGCCGAATTATTTCCTTGGAAAATTTTAAAATCGCTGTGATCATATCTGATATTCGGGTATTGCGCCGGGGCGGGTGCAGACGTAGGCGGCGGTACGGACTGCGGCAGCGTGGGCTTCGGCCGGGGTGCTGCCGTGGAGGATCGAGGCTACGTATGCGGCGGTGAACGAGTCTCCGGCTCCGACGGTGTCGGAGACTTCGACGTGCGGCGTCGGCAGGAATGAATGCTCGCCGGATGATGTGAATACGTGGCTGCCGGCTGAGCCGCAGGTGAGTATCACAGTGTCGAGGTTATAGAGTTCGATTAGTCGGCGGCATGGTGCATCGGCTTCATTCGATGTTGTATTGCCTGCGGTCGGCAGTCTGAGCAAGTCGGCTACAACGGGCAACTCCTCATCGTTTAGCTTGAGGATGTTGCAGCGGCTGATGCAGCTGCCGATGTCATCGGCACAGTAGAAATTGCTGCGCAGATTGGCATCAAAGACGATGAGCGCTTCTGTCGGTAGTGTGTCGAGAAATTTATCAATAGTCGCGCGGCTCGCAGGGCTGCGGCGAGCCAATGAGCCGAAGCACACGGCGGCTGTGCGCTTCGCCGTGGCAGCGAGGTCGTCGGTGAACGGAATGTTGTCCCACGCCACATTCTCGGTGATGGAGTAGTGAGGTATGCCGGCGGCGTCGAGGTCGACGGCGACAGTCCCGGTAGGGTACGGAGTGCGGGCGATGTGGCATTCGAGCGGTTTCGATTCAAGTGAAGCAAGAATCTCGTCGCCGAGTTCGTCGCGCCCTACGGCGCTGACGACGGCGGCGTGGCAGCCGTTCATAGCGGCGTGGTAGGCGAAATTGGCCGGAGCTCCGCCGAGCCGCTTTCCCGCCGGCAGCATATCCCACAGCACCTCGCCGATGCCGACAACAATATTCGATTTATTACTTGTGTAAGTTGGCATATCGCTAACCGAATAATTCTGAATGAGAACCGAGCCTGAGTAAAACGATTTCATCGGTATCCGGGTCTTCCCATATCAATAGAAAATCCGGGCCTATATGGCATTCTAAACATCCTGCGTAGTCGCCAACCAACGTGTGTGGCCTGTTTTCGGCAGGTATAACTTCCCCATTCATAAGCCCAAAGATTTTTCCATTGCTTCGATACTCGACAAGTCGAGCGGTTCGAGCAATTTCCCTTCGCGAGCATCGCGGATGGCAGCTTTAGTGGTTTCATTAGGCTCATGATAAACGGCATCAAGGAGCAGAGTCTCTACAAAATTGTTAAGACTGCGATTTTGTTTGCGTGCCATCTCTTTCATTCGCTCAATCAGGGAAACAGGTAGCCTGAAACTTTGCGCTTTCTTTTCCAGTGCTATATCCATAATTATATTATTTGTGCGCAAAGATAATACATTTGTATTACATCTGCAAGTTGAAGGCGCTACAATAAAAAAACGCCGCGGGTGGCGTTTTGCCATCCGCGGCGCTGTATTGCTGTCGCTCAGTGAGTCACAGACTCGCTGACTTGATTCTTTTATTTTACTTCTTCGAAGTCGACGTCGGTGACGTGGTCGTCGGGACCTTGCTGACCGCCCTGCTGCTGCGAGGCCTGAGCGCCTGCCTGCTGCTGAGCCTGCTGGGCTTGTGCCTGAGCGTTGAGGATGTCCTGCTGAGCTTGGCCGAAGACGGTTTCGATTTCCTTGATGCCTGCTTCGCAAGCGGCGGCATCCTGATTCTTGTGAGCTTCCTTCAGCTTGGCCACTGCGGCTTCGATGGCGCTGCGGTGGTTGGCGGGAAGCTTGTCGCCGAGTTCGCTAAGCTGCTTTTCGGTCTGGAAAATGATGGCGTCGGCCTTGTTGAGGGTGTCGATGCG
>CALKKU010000121.1 GCA_937995285.1 uncultured Bacteroidales bacterium
TCCAAAAAGTTTTTTGTCTAACTTTTTGGGGTCTGTTCACTTCGGCCCGCCCGCCATCGTTAAGGACGCAATCGATTGTAGTACAGTATATTGCGTGTTAAAGGCATGCGAAACGCATGCCGCTACACCCGTTGTGTTATACAACATTTAATAACACCGACATTTTGCAAAATTGTGCAGCGAGTGACAGCAGGCGGGCCGAAGGCTCGCCGCTACACTAAAAAAACAAAGGCGGCGGGAGTTCGGTTTGAACTTCCGCCGCCTTGCGATAATATTATGCGATGATTATTTCTTCTTGCTGTGCTTGTGGTGGTCGTCGGATGTGTAGCCGTAGCCATATCCGTAGGTGGCACCACCGGCTTTGTGCGAGTAGTAGCCGTATTTGCGATAGGTGTACGACGACGAGTGAACGTTCACATCGTTGAGCACGATATACGGATCGGGCAGACGGTTGTCGCGAATAGCCTGATGCAGAATCTTGATGCTGTTCTTGGTCGAATACGATGCACGCGCCACGTACAACTGGATGTCCGTGTGAGCCACGATAAGATACGTATCGGAGATGACACCGATGGGAGCGGAGTCGATGATAACGTAATCGAAGTCATCGCGCAACTGCTTCATCAGTTGATTCATGCGTTCGCTCAACAGAAGTTCGTTGGGGTTCGGCGGAATAGGACCTGCGGGAAGAACGTACAGATTTTCGTTAATACCCGAAGGCTGAATCAGCGACGAGATGTCGGAGTTCTGACCGGAGAGGAATGTCGTCACACCGGCCTTGTTATTAAAGCCGAAGCGATGTGCGAGTACAGGACGACGAATATCCATACCTACAACCACAACCTTCTTGCCGGTGAGGGCATAAGTCATCGCGAGGTTGACCGATACGAACGTCTTGCCTTCGTGGGCAATCGATGATGTAACGAGGACCACTTTCTTGCTGTCGCCGTTCTTTGTAAAGCCGATGTTGTTGCGGAGCAGACGGAAGAGTTCGGCAATCGAGGTCGACACATTTTCGCCAACTACGATGGGATTATCATCCGCACCGGGATTCTTGGAAATTTCACCGATAATGGGCACATTGGTAAGACGCTGCAATTCTTCTTGATCCTTGAACACAGTGAAGAGCATTCGCTTCACGAATATGAGTGCGGCAGGGATTGCAAGACCGAGCAGGAATGCGACAGCATAAATCATCATCTTGCGCGGAGCGACCGGGCCTGATGCTACCGGATTGTCGATAAGGCGTGCGGTAGGTGTGGCAAGTGTCTTTTGTAGAGCGATTTCCTCACGCTTCTGAAGGAGGAAAGTGTAGATGTTGACTTTTACCTGCTGCTCGCGGAAGATTTCCTGAAGACCCTTGTCAATGGTAGGTACAGATGCCAAGCGGCTGTCGCTGCGGCCTTCGATTGCCGCAACATTGGAGCGACGTGCCTGAATGCCGCGCTTCACCGAAGCGACGTTTTGAATAATATCAGCCTTGTCGCGAGTAATCTCGCTCTGAACCTGCTGCACGAGCGGGTTCTCGGGACTCATAGTTTCGAGCATGCGATTGAGGCGTGCCACTTTCTGATTGTACTTGGCAATCACATTATTGAGCGCATTATCGCTCGTGACAGCCGGCAACTGGTCGAAGTTGTTGGCACGGCGGATTGTAGCGTCGATCTCATTGATGAGTACAAGCTGCGCATCAATTTCAGCCACCTGACCTTGAACAGACTGGCTTGCACCGATGTTGGCGCTCACCTGCTGCTGGAGATCGGAAATATTATGAGCCTGACGATATTCCTGAAGGCGCGATTCCACGTCGCGAAGTTCGTCGTTGATCATCACCAGTCGATCGAGGATGAACGCTTCGGTCTGCATGGCCGAACGGTTCTTGTCTTCAATAATCTGACGGTTGTAGAAATCGATAAGAGTATTCACGACATCCACACCGGCACGAGGTACAGACGTCATATACGATATACGTACGATTGTCGACGACTTCTCGGCATAGGCGATTGAGAGAGCGCCCGACAGAGATGCGGCAACATCGCGCGGATTGCGAATTATAATTTTTTCAGTACCGCGAAGTTCGGGAACTTGCTGTTCGCGGCTCAACTTCACCGTGCCTTGCGAAAGTTCGATATTGAGAGGCAGAGCAACGTTGTCGAACGACTTGTCCTCGGCCACGCCGCCATAAGTGGTGTGAGCTTCCACGTCGAACTTATTGTCGTCGCTACCCTTGCTCACCACGATTTGAATGCTCGAAGTAAGGTCGTTGAGCGCCATTGAATCCATCGAAGCCGATACGGCATAATCGTGATACAGCGGCTCGTCGCGCATAGTACCTTCACGCCAATATGAATATGACATCTTGAGCGAATCAACAATGTCGATCACATTGTTGCGCGACTTGAGGATTTCGAGTTCGGTCTCGTCGATATAACTCTTCATCGACACCAGCGGGCTCTGAGGATCGAGCGACAAAGCGTTGGCTTCCTGATTCTGATCGTTAAGATAAATCGAAGCGTTGACCTGATATGTCGGGACAATGGTGGCAATGTAGAAATAAGCGCAGATGAGCACGGCCACTACGCTGAGTACGAACCACTTCCAGTGAGCGAGATAGTCGAGTATCAAGCCGGTGGTATCGAACACCTCCTCGACGGGGATATTTTTGCCGTTGGCCTCGTCGACGGGTGTATTGTTAACGTTGTCAGTCATAGCGCTTATTAGTCTTTAGTAAGGTTTACGATACCGATAACGAGCGATGCGAGCGACGAGATACCACCCACATAGGTGATAGTGGCCGCAACGGCGGGGTTCATCTGCCAAGCGTTGGCTGCCATCGAGCTGTTGGGAGCGACATAAATGATATCGTTCTGCTGGAGGTTGAAGTAAGGCGAAAGGAGGAAGTCCTTGTCGTTGATATTCACCTTGTGAACCTCGCGTGTACCGTTGGCATTGGTACGATAAATCAGAATGTTTTCACGATCGCCCTTGATATCGAGATCTCCTGCCAAAGCAATGGCTTCGAAGAAGTTCATACGCTCGTTCGACGACTTGTAGATACCGGGGGTTTTCACAGCTCCTGTAACAACGACGCGGAAGTTCATCAAACGGATGTCGACTTTGGGACGCTCGTTTATATACTGAGGATAGATGGCATTGACAATATTTTCGCCAAGCTGCTGCTTGTCGAGTCCGGCTGCCTGAATCTTGCCAAGAACGGGAAAATCAATAGTGCCGTCCTGGTTTATCAGGAAATAATCGGTTGATACTTCAATATTGTTGGAAAGGTTGCTGCCGGCCGAAGCACGAGAAATAGAGCCGGATTCGCTAACATACATTCCCTTGTTGAAAGCGACTACCGATGTCATATCCGTCGCGGTGACATCGATATTGAGCAGGTCGCCGGGCGCAAGTACGGGATCGGCGAACGACTGAGACTGTGAAAGAATTTCAGAAGGGATAGCCTCTGCATCAACTACATAGGGAACCTTCTTCGACGCAGCGCAACTCGTCAACGTCACAAGAGTTGCAGCGACGAGCGTCTTCAAAAAGAACTTCATCGTAATTACAAGTGGTTGATTATCAAATTTGATACTATATAATTTTTCGCAAAGTTAACACTATTTTTAAATCTGTGCAAGAAAAATCGGAAAGACGGCTAATTATGAGCGCGTTGTGTAGATTTTCATCCGACAGTTTTTACAATCGAAGCACAGTTGCAGACGCCCCATGGGCGCACGAAGGTATAAATCGGCCGGTAATAATTTGCTTTGTCCGGTTTTGAGGCAAGCGCCGAGTTCGCGCCGCAAACAATAGTCGGTTGTCATCACCTGCACACGCCCTGTCGGCTGCTTCACTTCAAAAGCATCAGCCACGGAGGCTGCGCCATGTTCAGTATAGAATTTTCGAGCGAGCGAATTGGCCACATTGGATTCATAACCCAATGTTCGCCCGGCAAAGGCGTCAGCCGCAAGCGTCGACCGGCGACGTTGTGCCCGGTGATAACGCATAAGCCACGATCTATCAAGCAGCTCGATGCCGCGACGGCGCAAGGCGGTAAGTGCAGATGCAGGCATAAATGTATCGTCGAGCATATCGGTGAGATTGCGGAGTTCGTAGATAGTATCGCCGAGGCGTGCGAGCGTATCACGACGGCGATCAACTTGCGGAGTGCGCGAAGCATCGGTATAAACCTCGTCAGTCGCCACTCTTACCGAGCATCCTCGTTCATCGTTTATGTCAAGAACTACTCGGTGCGAATCCGTGAGACGCAACGACATATCGACGGCTATCGTTCGCCGTGCAGTATCGTCGCGAGCCATCAAGGCCTCGAAGCGAACGTCGCTGTTGCGGTAGAGTTGCGTGCTGCGCATCGACGGCACATCGCTTCCGGGTGCCGGATAGAGCATGTCATTCTCGACCTTGTTAACTCTGAATCCCTTGAATGATCCGGCGGCATCAAACCATCCGAGACAGTCGCCGTTGTTAATCTCGGCCGTTGCATTAACTTTAATTCGACCGCGATCAATTGATACCACCCGAGCGACAGGTATGCCTATCCATTTGGGCGACCGCCACGAATGCAGATGTGTGCGATCGGCCGCAGTGAGCAGATAATGCGTGAAGCCGCGATTGAAACTCCGCTGCGGATCGGGTGTAAAATTATAATGTACCGAACCGAACGACGAGCGACACAGCGCCCCGTCGCTCTCCGAAACAATCCGATTGAGTTCACAACTGTATGCTGCCGTCACATTCTTGACGTATGCCACAGGCTTCAACCGGCCTTCGATTTTGAACGACGACGCACCGGCATAAATAAGCGCTGCAAGCGAGTCGAGGCGATTCATATCAGCCATAGACAGCCAATAGCGTTCGGCCGATCCTCCGTCGGGGAGATTTTCAAGCGCCCTACCCTCACCGTCCTCGAGGACAAAACGCAAGCGACACACCTGCGGACACTCTCCGCGGTTGGCGCTGCGTCCCGCAAGGGCCTGGCCGGCATAGCATCCACCGCTGTGGCTTACACACAGTGCTCCGTGCACGAATACTTCAATAGCGGCATCACCGGCAGCTTGTGCGGCCTGTGCAATCTGCTCAAGCGAGAACTCTCGCGCCACCACGATTTGCGAAAATCCGGCCGCGGCAAGCGTAGCCGCTTTCTGCGGCTCATCGGTATTCCACTGAGTGGACGCATGCAAGTCGATTGGCGGCAAATTCATTTCGAGCAACGCGGCATCCTGTACAATCAACGCATCAACCCCGACGCGCCAAAGATCCCAAACCAACCGGCGGGCCGATTCGAGTTCGTTCTCATATATTATAACATTGAGAGTAACGTAGACTTTGACGCCGAATCGGTGCGCATATTCCACCACAGAGGCTATATCGTCGAGTGAGTTCACAGCCGCAGCACGCGCCCCGAATGCCGGAGCTCCGATATATACGGCATCAGCGCCGTGGTCTACGGCAGCACGAGCCGTAGCGGCATCACGAGCCGGCGACAATAATTCAAGCCTGCGTGGCGCGGACTTAGCGGTCATAACCATAACCTTTCAGAAGTTCGAACGCCTCGGAACGCGACGATGATATACGGTCGGCATAGTGCGCATCGGAGTTCACAACAAAATCCACACCGGCATTGATCAGACGTTTCCAATAGCGTTCGCCGGGGAAGAAGCGCCCGTGCTCGGCACGGGCCTTTGTGTTGATCTCCACAAGTATTTTGGAATCAACTACGAGGTCAATAAAGTCTCCTATAATATCCTGATACCACTGCTCATCCTCGATTCCGGGCTGATACAGTGCAGCATTGTGACCGACCTTGTCGAAATGTCCGAGGATATCGAATCCTCCGGCGGCAAGCATCGCCGCCGACTGCTCGTAAAACTTTGTGACCACATAGTGAATGTCGCCGCCAAACTTATCGGCCATCTTACGTCGGAAACTGTCGAAGTGTCCGTCGATGTCTACGTACTCGCCTTTCTGATTGGGAATGAAATGAACAGAGCCTATGCAGAAGTCAAGCCCGAGGTCGCGGAAGTAGTTGTTGGCCGGTCCCCACTGCTGACCGAGGTAATCGATCTCCATGCCCGTGTAAAAGCAGACCGGCAATCCGAGCGTCTTCATTCGCTCCACCTCGGCGCGATAGCGCGGCACACTTTCTTTCGACATATTACACGGCGAGTCAATCGGTATTGGCGAATGCGGAGTAAAGCCGAAATGTTCCATTCCGGCTTTCTCGGCGCCGTAAGCCATTGCCTCAACAGTGTTACGGCCGTCGCAATATTCTGTGTGATTGTGAAAGTTGTATGCTTGGGTGTCGCGTATGATTTGACGCAGATTCATAAACAGTGGTTGATTATTTTACATTTTCATCGGTCTCGGCCAAAGCCGTGCGCATATTGGTGTCGGCCTCGACGTTCTTCAGACGGTAGTAGTCCATAATGCCGAGATTGCCGTTTTCGAATGCGCGAGCCATTGCGCGAGGCAGTTCGGCTTCGGCCTCGATGACCTTGGCACGAGCTTCCTGAGCCTTGGCCTTCATTTCCTGTTCGAGGGCGATAGCCATTGCACGACGTTCCTCGGCCTTTGCCTGAGCGATATTCTTATCGGCCTGAGCCTGGTCGATCTGAAGAACAGCACCGATGTTCTTGCCTATATCAATGTCGGCAATATCGATGGAGAGAATTTCAAATGCAGTACCCGAGTCAAGGCCCTTGCTGAGTACAAGTTTCGAGATAGAGTCGGGATTTTCAAGCACCTGCTTGTGCGAACTCGACGAACCGATTGACGACACAATGCCTTCGCCTACACGTGCGAGGACTGTGTCTTCGCCGGCACCACCGACGAGTTGGCGAATGTTGGCACGAACCGTAACGCGTGCCTTGGCGATAAGCTGAATACCATTCTTTGC
>CALKKU010000122.1 GCA_937995285.1 uncultured Bacteroidales bacterium
CAGACCTTAAAAATCAGAGGCTGCGCCGTAATACGTAATTACGACACAGCCCCTTATTGAAAATGTATTACCAACCTAAAATGGCGAACACCATCATATCTCCTTGCGACTAATGTATTTCTTCATTCACAAAAACTTTTCAGACGTTTTAATATTCTAAAGATGTGCCTTTTAGGATAATGTTCTTCTTGAAAATGTTTATGTTCATCTTTCCAGAGATAATCAATAATGGCTTTAATGTCAGTCTTTTGATCTTCTGTTAATAGTTGCTTTGCAATAAAATCCGTATTATCAAATCCTGCTTTTTCAATCCATGGATTTTCTTTGAGAAGATTGCATCTTGCATCATTCTCATTTTTTCCAAATGCTCTACCAAGAACTTGACAATTCTCCACATCGTTTCCATTAGGGTCTTGCGTAAAGCCTTCTGTAGTGTAAAAAATGTATTCTGACATAATCGTATATTTTAAGGATATATTTTGGGTTAAATTCATCCGGAATATCTCCATATTATTAGATAAATCCTTCGCTTGCACTTGCTATACACATCAATTCGTATTGCCTCAATATACTTTCATAACTATGAAAAGCAACACGGTCTTTTACATCCTTGAAAGCTGTTCTGCTCATCACTTTGTCAAATTGTTCCATGCGATTCTGTGGAGCGACAATCAAGAAGCGACTGTGAAAATCTTGCAAGTCACAAAACTTCGTCACGGAGTTCTGTATGTCTGTAGAGTGTTCTACCTCAAAGAAACTATTGGGCATTTTGCGTTCATTAAACCAAATAACATCAACAGTCCTTGCCCTATCGGTTAAGTTGTCATACGAGAAGTTAGGAATATGAAGTGTTGAGCAAATATCCTTCAATGGCTTTTCAAGAAACTTGCGATTTTGGTCTTGAGCCGGGACATAAGTTGTATAATGTTTCATATTACCAATCTCAATGATAAGTCCTTGATAGTAGCCATGTGTAAACAGCTCTACACTCTCTTCTTCCGTTGGTTGAATGTCAAATCTGCGCATCACTTCTTCACGGCACTCTTCTAACGCCCAAAGGCCCGGTTGTATCTTAAAGATTTCGTCAGATTGCTGCACGATTCTTCTAATGGACTCATTAGGAGTCTTTGTCGCCCACGAACTTGTATCAACAAGATGGTACAGATTACCGAGTGTAGCATATCCGCCATACTTGCGTAAAGTGTCTATAACCTGTTGCGTCTGAGTGTATTTCTTTTGAGCCATTGCCATCTTTACTTTAGTAATTTTCTTCCATTTGTATCTTCGAGTATTCTCATCTGCTGGATGGCTATCCGGTTAAGTTTAATGAGACGGTCTGATTGAGGCATTCCATCGTTGATAAATACGGCATTGAGGTTTTCCATATTCGAGAGGCAAATTAGTTCGTTGATGTCGGCATAATCACGTATATTTCCCTTCTTGTCAGGATTCTGCTCACGCCATTGTTTCGCCGTCATACCGAACATAGCCATATTGAGGACGTCAGCTTCATCGGCATACTTCATTGCCGCTTGCTCACGTGTCACCTCTGCCGGAATGAGATTCACTTTGATTGCATCCGTGTGAATACGATAGTTTATCTTTGACAACTCTCGCTTGGCAGACCATGACAATTGTTTCTGCTCATCTGCCTTAAGACGCTGATATTCTTTTACCAATAAAAGTTGGAAACGAGGACTAATCCACATTCCAAAATGATAGGCAATGTCGCGATGAGCATAAGTTCCACCATATCGACCGGCTTTTGCCATAATGCCTATTGCGCCTGTTCTTTGAATCCATGACTTAACTGAAAGCACGAAGTTGTTGCTGCCTGCTGCATTTTTAATTGTATCGAATTCGGTACAATTAAAATTCGGATTATACAGCATTTCCCATTCTCCAAGATATTCTATTGTGCTTTTGAGACTCATCCATCTGAAAATGATATGCTCCTGCATTTGGCTATGAGCCATATCGGTCAAAGAGATATAATCTTCGTTTTGCACACTGACAACAGATATTTCTGTGTTTTCTACTTTTATTTTTGCCATAATCCTTAGTTTTTAGGTACCACAAATCTGTGATTGCATATATTTTTAAACTGCGCCACAAAAGCTATACAACACACTTTTGTAGCGCAGTTTATTTTACCACAGTTTCACGTTATATACATACCTGAGACACGTCGCTACAGGCGACGTCTGTCAGGCGCGTTCGTTGAGGGCGTCCTTGTAGTCGGTGTAGTTGAGGTCGGCTTTGACGCTGTACTTCACAGCCGGAGCGTCGTCGCTGAACTTCACGTCGCAGTCGAATGTCAGTACCACGCTCTTGCCGGGTGTGACGGTGCAGCGGACGTTCGACACTGGATAGTTGTTCTGCGGTGTGCCTCCGATCGTGGGAATCAGATTATCCTTGGCCAGGGTGATTACGCCGGTCGATGCGTCGATGGTGTAGGGAATGTCGGAGAAATCCATATTGAGCAGCGGCATCTTCTCGGCGAAGTTGGCGTTCTGGATGCGAATCTTGGCCAAGTGCTTCTCCGGGTCAAGCGACACCTCGTAGAGCGAACGGGTCGATGTGTAGGTGGAGCCGTCGCTGACGAGTGTCGAGGTGGTGCTTCCGCCCACGATGACGGGCTGACGCGAGCCTACCACATCGTAGCGGCCGTCGATTTCGCACGAGAATACTGTGGCGGGGTCGTAGCCGTTGAGATATTCACCGAGGTCGATGCGGTCGAGCCAACGGAATTCAAGGTCGTTGGCCGTAACTTTGCCGCCCGAGGCCAATGTGCCCTGAGCAAGCGGTGTCGATACGATGCACCAACCGGCGTTGTCGACCTTGAATTTAAGATCTTCGAATGTCACCATCGGGTATGCGCCGCCGGCAACGGTGATGCCCGATACATCCATCGACAGGGTCATCTTCGACCAGTTGACGGTGAGGTTGATAGATACGGGCGAACTGAAGTCGGCCGATGTACCCGGAGCCTGTTTGTCGGAAATCAGTGCGTAGCACTTGAGGAGGCTGTGCTTGGTGACGGTGTCCTGCGGGTCGTCGCTGTTGCACGACGCAAGGCCGAGGCAGCTCACCAGCAGGAGCATCGACCAAAGAAGTGATGTAATTTTTTTCATTTTGTCGGTATGATTGATTTATATTTATCCGAGTTGTTTATTTCCGATGCAAATATAAGTCGTTTTTCCGAAAGGGCACGGCATTCCGAGCATTAAAAATGTTAATAATCGCGCTTTGCTCCGCTCATCAGAAGGTGTAGCGCACCGTGGCGCTGTACGTCACCGGGCGGCCCGACTGTGTGAACTGATTGCCCATCGACATAAAGTAGAATGTGGCGTAGCGCGTGTCGGTGAGGTTCTCGCCGCTGATTCGCACCGACCATCGGTCGGCATCGAGAGTGATGTTGGCTCCGAGGATGGCATAGAACGGCTGCGACAGCGTGTTATCCTCGTTCCACATGATGTCGCCGGCGCAGCGCACATCGGCGCCGACCGACGGATGCAGCCCCGCGATGTCGAACGGCAGGCGCCACGTGGCTGCTGCGAACACGGTGTGCTCGGGCACGTAGGGCACGCGCTTGCCGCGATAGTCGGCACGGCCGTTATTGTAAGTGCGGAATGTGGCATTGGTGTAGCCGTAGCTTGCCGTGAGCAGCAAGTCGTCGACGGGGCGGTAGCGAAGCGTGGCCTCGGCGCCTATAGAACGTGTGCGGCCTGCATTGGTCATTATGCGCCCCGTCACCATACCGGGAGGAAAGACGGTGAGCTGCTGGTCGCGGCACGAAATGAAGAATGCCAATGCTTCGGCCGAGAGGCGTCCGCCGAGCAGGTGCGACTTCACGCCGATTTCGCCGTTCCAACTCGTCTCGGGACGGTAGCCGACGATGTCGGCGATGCGGTAGGGCATCGACAAGCCCATGGTCTCCATCACCTTCTGCTGCAGCACATCGCTGAACATCTGGGTGTTGTAGCCGCCCGACTTGTAGCCTCGGTTGAACGATGCGTAGATGTTGACATCGTCGAAATCGTACGACGCCGTCACCTCGGGCAGCAGTTCGTTGAAAGTCTGATGCAGGCGCCCCGAGTCGTGAATATTCACTTGCGTGTTGCTGTAGACGCGGCGCGAACCGTCGGCGAGGCGCTCGTAGGTGGTGTACGAAGCGTCGGCGTCGCTGCGGTAGTGGCACGTGACGGATTCGATGTCCCAACGCAAGCCGGCGCCAAACTTCCACCGTCCGAGCCGCACGCTGCTCTCGTGATACAGGGCGAAGCCGCAGTTGGTGTTGGAAAATTCGCTCGCGAGCGGAAAGCGGCGACTGTCCCACTCTATGGGGTAGTCAGGGTTCATCTCGTTGCGCTTGCCCTCGATGAGCCGCTCGATACCGGTGTTGTAAAATGTGACGGGCGCCGACATCGAAGTGTGGCGTCCGAAGCCGAATACGCCGCCGAGCCACGAATAGCAACCGCGTGTGCCCTTGGTGAACAGATCCTGCGTGCCGGTCCACTCGCGGCGCTTCTGCGTCAGGGTGAAGTAGTCGGCCGGCAGAAAGTCCTGGTCGAGCGTCAT
>CALKKU010000123.1 GCA_937995285.1 uncultured Bacteroidales bacterium
GGTTTGAATCCGAAGTCGCGTTCGAGTGCCGACGTATCGGCGTATGTCACGGGCACATCACCCGGTTGCATCGGCACCAATTCTTTGTGTGCCTCGAAGTCGTAATCGCTCGGCAGCACACCCGCCGCGGTCAATTCTTCCTGCAATATCTGTACGAAGTCGAGCAGGTTCTCCGGATGATTGTTGCCGATGTTGTACACGGCGTATGGCGGCTCGGGCAGGCCGTCGGCTCCCGTCCGTCGGGCCGGCGCACGTCGTATCACCCGGGCTATGCCTTCCACTATATCATCGATATATGTGAAGTCGCGCCGGCAGTTGCCATAGTTGAATATCTTTATTGTCTCGCCTTTCAGCAGTTTGTTCGTAAAACCGAAGTAGGCCATATCGGGTCGTCCGGCAGGACCGTAAACTGTGAAGAAGCGAAGTCCGGTCGACGGGATATTATACAGTTTGCTGTAGGCGTGTGCCATCAGTTCGTTGCTCTTCTTGGTTGCCGCATAGAGCGACACCGGGTTGTCGACTTTGTCATCCGTTGAGTACGGCACTTTTTTGTTCGAACCGTAAACAGACGAACTTGATGCGTACACGAGGTGCTTCACACCCTCGGCGCCGTTATCGTAACTGTGTCGGCATGCTTCGAGGATATTATAAAAACCGATTATATTGGATTCGATGTATGCATCGGGATTGGTGATGGAATAGCGCACTCCGGCCTGTGCGGCAAGGTTGACAACCACGTCGGGAACGAAGTCCGTGAAGACTTTGTCGATAAACGTCTTGTCCGAGATATTGCCTTTTATAAATCGCCATTTACCGCCTTTTTCGGCGACACGTTTCTCTATTTCTTTTAGACGATACTCTTTGATTGCCGGGTCATAGTAGTCGTTGAGGCTGTCTATGCCCGTGATTTCCACGTCATCTGCGGTGCCGAGCAAATGCATCACCAGGTTCGCTCCTATAAAGCCGGCCGCGCCGGTCACAAGTATTTTCATCACTCAGTCGCGTTTGAAAATATCACGTGTATAGACTTTGTCTTTAACGTCGTCGAGGCACGCATCGTAGCGGTTGGCGATTATGGCGTTTGAGAGGCTCTTGAACTTTTCAAGGTCATTGACCACCTCGCTGCCGAAGAATGTTGTTCCCGATTCGAGCGTCGGCTCGTAGATGATGACTTTCGCGCCCTTGGCTTTGATGCGTTTCATCACGCCCTGAATTGACGATTGACGGAAGTTGTCGCTGTTCGATTTCATTGTAAGTCGGTAGACGCCCACTATCGTTTCTTTTTCACGGCCTGCATCCCATTGGCTCGATGCCGTATAGTAGCCTGCCTTGTGCAGCACCTGGTCGGCGATGAAATCCTTGCGCGTGCGGTTGGATTCGACGATTGCTGTCATCATATTCTGTGGCACGGCCTGATAGTTGGCCAGCAGTTGTTTGGTATCCTTGGGCAGGCAATACCCTCCGTAGCCGAACGACGGATTATTATAGTGTGTGCCGATACGCGGGTCAAGTCCTATGCCTTCGATTATAGCCTTGGAGTCAAGACCTTTCACTTCGGCATACGTATCGAGTTCGTTGAAGTAACTTACGCGCAGGGCAAGGTATGTATTTGCGAAGAGTTTCACTGCCTCGGCTTCTTTCAGTCCCATAAACAATGTGGGTATATCCTGCTTGATTGCACCTTCTTGAAGCAGACGGGCGAATGACTCGGCGGCTTCTCGCATATGATTGCCGGCTATGGCTTTGAGGGCCTCGTTTTCTTCGGCATAGTCGCCATTGTCAATCAGTTTGGGATAGCCCACGATTATGCGCGACGGATAGAGGTTGTCGTACAGCGCCTTGCTCTCGCGAAGAAATTCCGGAGAGAAGAGCAGCCGCAGTTTGTGCGTGGCGTCCCAACCACGTTCGCGGAATATGCGGGCATACTTCACGTACAGCGAGCGACAATAGCCAACGGGGATGGTTGACTTTATCACCATCGTGGCCTCGGGATTTACTTCGAGTACGAGATCTATTACCTCTTCAACATGGGTGGTATCGAAGTAGTTCTTGACCGGGTCGTAGTTTGTCGGGGCGGCTATGATGACGATCTCGGCATCGCGATATGCCGCCGCACCGTCGAGTGTCGCTGTCAGGTCAAGCGTCTTTTCGGCGAAGTACTTTTCTATATACTCGTCCTGAATTGGAGATTGCCGACGGTTGATCTTGTCGACTTTCTCCGGTATTATATCCACTGCCGTTACGTGGTGATGCTGTGAAAGCAATGTGGCAAGCGATAAGCCCACATAGCCTGTGCCGGCTACTGCTATTTTCATATCGTGAGTTTGGTTAAAGCCCTCAAAGTTACGAAAACTTTGCGGACATTCAAAACGCTTGACCACGCAGCCACTCGTTCAGGAATCTGTCGTAAACGATGTAACCGGCTGCCGTCTTATATATCATTTCGTTATTGACCAGTTTCTTTACCGCGCCGGATACACTGCTCGCCGCTTTGAGTTTGTGCCGCGATATAAAATCGCCCGACAGAATTTCTTTTACACATCCGTCCTTTGCAATAGCACGCAACACTCGCACACAATTATTGGGATATGCCGTCAACAGATTTTCATAGGCATAAGCCGACTCGCTTACGACTTCTTGTACAGCCTCATCAATTGCATTTGTATCGGGACACGCTGAATTACCATACAGTCGATTGAGTATCGACTGTATGTACCATGTATGACCGTCAAACCGGTTATACATGTACTCGAATGCGCTTCTTTCAAATATTATTTCTGACTTTTCAAAGAATCCGGCGGCAAAATCATAGTAGTTATCAATATCTATCCTCCCTATCTCAAGGATTTGCGTACTCTGATAGAACGGACGTTTTGCCGACAAGAACATTTCTTGCATCACATGCTGGCGGCTTCCTGCAAAAATAAAATTCACGTTCGGCAAAAATTGCATATAGGAACGAAGCAATGCCTCAATATTTTTCTCAGGGTACTCGGTTATCTGCTGAAACTCGTCTATTGCGATATAGCATCGCTTATCCGACGATCGCAGATACTCAAATATTTCCTTCAAAGTCGGCTCTTCATCAGCCGGAGATATATCTATCGAAGCCTTTGGCATCCCCGATAATTCATCGAACGTGAATACCGGACGACAACTTTTAATAAATTGTGTCACACGTGCCAATGCCTTTTGCGGGACGCTGTCCAATTGTCCGAGAACAGTCGATGCAAACAACCGCACGAAGTCTCCAAGGCTCTGCGTGGGATATATATCCATATACAAAGCCACTACATCAGGCGATGTATGATTTAACTGATAAAACACATGCTTAATCAGGCCGGTTTTGCCCATACGCCTCGGCGATACCAAGGTGACATTTCGGCCATTATTCAATGCCGACAATATTGTGGCAGTTTCTTTTTCTCTGTCACAAAAGTATTCCGGGCTGTCATATCCCGATATCAAAAACGGATTCTTGCGCTTCATTACCAAATTTACGTTACGCGATTTACGTTACGCAAATTTAGCAACTATATCTTATTTCTCCAAATTATTGGAAATCTTCCACTCCATACGCTCCGTAAGGGTATCGCCGGCATAGCAATTAACGATTGCATAGAGCGCTGAGGTGCCGGCCGTAGTATATGTAACAGCGTACGTTGTTACGCCGGATACAGTGGTTTGGATGATCTTTGCAGGCAACGTTGCCGATCTGCGGCCAAGCAGTCCGAGTACGGCAAACGTTCGTGACGGATCACCGACCGCACAGTCGCACACCGACAAGCCTGAAGTAAGCAACCACACGATATCTATGCCGAAAGTATTTTTCGAGCATTGCTCATCATAGACAAATTCTACCGACGCACCGTCGGCGCAGGTTATCTTCATCAGATTATCGTCGGCCCAACTGAAACTATACGTCGTCCAATCATCATCGGTGATTCCAGACATCGTCTGTCGGATATACCCGTCGGAATTATAGGTATGAACGTACGGAATTTTATCGGCATCGTCAGTAGTGCGATACCATCCGCCAACAATACGACCGTACGCAAGTTCGCCATATCGTTCCGCATCATCGCTTATAACTTGCACGTAATCAGCAGCCCATGTAAATTCGGCTATTTTATCGAGAGCAGTTTCAATTGTCGTCACTCTTCCTTCATCGTATCTGATTGTGCACGATGACGTTTCGGCAAGTTTTTCATTATCACCGTCAACTACATAACGAGAGTATTCAACCATGATTGCGTCTCCCGATTGCGGAACATCCGGATTGTCAGCGACAGCATTCTGTATCACCTTGACAGTCACACGGCTATCACGACACGATACATCGATATAGGCAATTCGTGCACTCTCAGTATCATTGTACGTCAGTCTGAACTTCAATTGATGCGCTGAGGCATTCCCGAACTGTTCGTTAAGCGACAGCCAATCAACCTGTTCACCATCTTTTTCAGCTCGTACACTTGCCGACCAACGTCCTGAGGCATTGAAGTATATCGTTCCGCCAACAACATCAGCCGCACAAATGATTATTGACGATTGACAGTCGTCAAGCGCAATCAATTCCGGCGCATCACCGCTACCGCTTTCCGAACTGCAACACATCATCAGCACTGCTATCAGCGCTGTCAATAAAAGTTTACATTTGTTCATATCGAATTATCATGGCTATCTGCGGACAAAGGTATAATATTTTCGCGAGTTGCCTTCTATGTTAAGCCACATTTCTACATTCGCATTTCACAAAACTATAATTATGAAACGAATGACAAAATCAAATTCCAAAACCTCTCTGACGCTTACAGCGTATATGCAGCAACTCATCGATGCACTTACCGAACGAGGGCAACTTGGCACGGCTCGCAACTACCAGCGCACACTCAACAGCATCAACGCTTGTTTCAGTCACGCATCACCTACACTCAGAGACGTTTCCGAAAAATTCATTGCAACTTACAACGCCTATTTGCAACGTCGTGGCGTTGTCCGCAATACCGTATCATTCTATATGAGAATCTTGCGTGCTGTGTACAATAAAGCTATTACACAAGGTCTTGTCAATCCTCCGGTTCGCTCTCCGTTCGCCGATGTATACACCGGCATCGACCGAACACACAAACGCGCCGTCGGAAGCGACATAATCACCCTACTCGCCCGTCTCGACCTCGCGGCATATCCGACACTTGCATTGGCTCGCGACATGTTTATCTTCAGCTTCTGCACTCGCGGTATGGCATTCGTCGATATGGCATTCCTTCGCACAAGCGACATTCACGGCAACAACATCCGCTACGTTCGCCACAAGACATCCCAACGCATCTCCGTGCACATCGAGCCGCCTGTTCACGACATCATCCGGCGATATTCTTCGGCCACATCCGAATATGTCTTCCCTATTATTGCCACAGCAGACCGGCGCCGTGCTTACGAACAGTATCAAATTGCTCTCAACTACCACAATCGTCTGCTAAAGCGACTCGGCGCGATGATTGGCATCAAAGAATCGTTATCGACCTACACGGCTCGACACAGTTGGGCAACGGCAGCTCGCGATTGCGGAGTGCCGATAAGCGTCATCAGTGCAGGGATGGGCCACTCGTCCGAACGCACTACTCAGATTTACCTCGCCTCGCTCGATGCAGCTGCAATCGACGATGCCAACAGCCGCATCGTCGCCGGAATAATATAGCGCGAGCGGCGGCCCGGATGGGTCGCCGCTCGCGGTTTTGGTTATCTGTGGTGTTAACGAATGATAGAGGATTTGATTGTATTGACGATGTAATGGATGTCGTCGTCGGTGACCCAGGGGCCGGCGGGGAGGCAGAGGCCGATGTGGAAGAGGCTTTCGCTGACGCCGTTGACGTAGGCGGGGGCGTCGCGGTAGACGGGTTGTTTGTGCATTGGTTTCCACAGGGGGCGGGCTTCGATGTTGGCCCGGTCGAGGGCGATGCGCATCGCTTCGACGTTGGCGTTGGGCTGGCAGTCGGTGGTGGCTGAAGCGGCGGTGTGTGTGACGCCGGCTGCTCCGCCGACGGCTCCGGTGATGACGTGGTTGTAGGCTTGGCCTTGTCCGACGACTTGTAGCTCGGGGTCGAGTGTGACGGTGCAGAGCCAGAAGTTGGAGTCGAAGCGTTCGGAGGGGTTGTCGTGAAGGGTGATGCCGGGGACGTCGGCGAGGAGTTCGCGGTAGAGTGCCTGCACGTGGCGGTGGTGGGCGATGTGCTCGTCGACTATGGTCATCTGTCCGCGGCCGATGCCGGCGCAGATGTTGGACATGCGGTAGTTGTAGCCGATGTGTTCGTGCTGGTAGTAGGGGTATGATTCGCGGGCCTGTGTGGCGTAGAACATGATGAGCTGCTTGGCTGCGGCGTCGGGGACGATGAGTGCTCCGCCGCCCGAGGTGGTGATCATCTTGTTGCCGTTGAATGACAGTACGCCGTAGCGGCCGAATGTGCCGCAGACTTGTCCGTCGAATCGCGAGCCGAAGCCTTCGGCGGCGTCTTCGATGACGGGGATGTCGTAGCGTTCGGCCACTTCGAGTATGCGGTCGATGTGTGCGGGCATGCCGTAGAGGTAGACGGGTACGATTGCTTTGGGTTTGCGGCCTGTCTTTGCTATGCGGTCTTTGATGGCCTGTTCGAGCAGGTCGGGGTCCATGTTCCATGTCTCGGCTTCGGAGTCGACGAATACGGGTGTGGCGCCGAGGTAGGTGATGGGGTGTGAGGATGCGCAGAATGTGAATGACTGCACGATCACTTCGTCGCCCGGGCCTACGCCGCATGCCAGCAGGGCGAGGTGTACGGCGGCGGTGCCGGCCGACAGGGCTACGATCTGCTTATCGAGGGCTGCTGCGCCGCCTTCGCGGCGGTCAACGAATGCTTTGAGGTCGTCTTCGAAGCCGTTGACGTTGGGTCCCAGGGGCACTACCCAGTTGGAATCGAAGGCTTCTTGTATGAATTTCATTTCCCGTCCCGACATATGTGCCAGGCACAGGAGGATGCGGTCACGTTTTTCCATTGTTGGTTGAGTTTTTATGAGTTTTTATAAGATTTATAAGTCGTATAAGTTTTATAAGCCTTATAATTAAGAGTATACCGGTATGATTATGTATGATTACATTATCCGCGCGGGAGTGCCTACGGCTGTGACGTCGGAGGGAATGTCGCGGACGACGGTGGCGCCGGCGCCGATGACTGTACGGTCGCCGATGCTGATGCCCGGGATTACTGTGGCTCCGGCGCCGACCCATGTGGCGGTGCCTACGCTGACGTTGCCGCAGAGGGTGGCGCCGGGGGATATGTGGACGAAGTCGGCGATGCGGCATTCGTGGTTGACGGTGGCGCCGGTGTTGATGATGCAGTGGTCGCCGATGACTGCTCCGGCTTCGACGACTGCTCCTGCCATTATGACTGTGCCGCAGCCGATGGTCGCGGAGGGAGAGATGACGGCTGAGGGATGGATGAGTGTGGCGAAGCGGATGTCGGCGGTCGCCGCATCGGCGGCAAGGCGGCTGACGATGCGGCGGCGGATGTTGTTGAGGCCGATGCTGATGATCATCGGAGAGAGGCCTTCGGCGCTGTGGACGACGGCTATGCCGTCGAGCTCGCGGCGGTCGGGGTTGTCGTCGACCAATGTGGCGACGGTGCGGCCGCAGGCGCGGGCGATATCGATGATGACGCGGGCGTGGCCGCTGGCGCCGTAGAGGGTTATCGGATCAGTTGTTACCATTGAACGGTTCCATTGTGGCGGAGGTGGCGGAGTTGATGTCTTTGCGTGCGAGGACGGCGAGGACGGTATCCCAAATGACGCGGCAGTCGGTGGCGAAGGTGAGGTGGTCGACGTACCAGAGGTCGAGTTCGAATTTGCGCTGCCACGATATGGCGTTGCGGCCGTGGCATTGTGCCCAACCGGTGATGCCGGGGCGCACTTCGTGGCGGCGTGCCTGTTCGGGACTGTAGAGTGGAAGGTACTGCACGAGCAGCGGGCGTGGGCCTATAAGGGACATGTCGCCGCGCAGGACGTTCCAAAGCTGGGGCAGTTCGTCGATGGATGTGGAGCGGACGAAGCGGCCTACGGGTGTGAGGCGGTCGGCGTCGGGGAGGAGTAGGCCGTCGGCGTCGCGGGCGTCGGTCATGGTCTTGAATTTGACGACGCGGAATATTCGGCCGTGAAGTCCGGGGCGCTCCTGGAGGAAGAATGCGCCGGCGCCGCGGTTGGCGAAGTGAAGCCACAGGGTGACGATGGCCAGGGGGATGAGGAGGATGAGCAGTGCGGTGCCGGAGATGAGTATGTCGAGCAGGCGCTTGATGTATTTGCGATACATGGATTTGTCGAGTGCGGATTATTTTCTCGCGGATTTTGTTTTTATTCTCCCACGGATTTCACAGATTTTCACAGATTTTTTGTGGGTGTAGGGGCGAGCCTTCGGCCCGCCCGGCAAAATATCTGTGGGGGATTTTTCGATTTTCGCTTCGTCTTTTTCGTTTCGTTCTTTCGTTTAAAACGTGCCGCAGGCACGTCCGTACGGGTGGCGGCTTTGGTGGCGGACGGCGTGACGATTGGCGGTTGATGCGGCAGGCGTTCATCGGGCGGGCCGAAGGCTCGCCCCTACACCTTTGCCGGCTTTTGCCGGCATTGGATTGATGGTGGGGTACCGCCGCGCTGCGGTGTTTTTACATAATGGTTATTATCTCTGCTTCCGTGGAGCGGCCGCGGTGAGGATTTCACTGTAATAGTCTTTGAGGCAGCGGCGTACGTAGCTCTGCTCGTAGCGCGAGGCGACGAGTTCGCGGGCTGCGGCGGCCATGGCGGCCACTTCGTCCGAGGAGGTGAGGAAGCGGAGCATGGCAGCGTAAAGATCGTCGGCTGAGCGCGGCGGGATGACGGTGCCGTTGCGGCCGCTGATGATTATCTCACGCGAACCGTTGATGTCGGTGACTATCGAGGGCAGGCCCATGGCGCCGGCTTCGATAACGACGTTGGGGAAGCCTTCGCGATACGACGGGAAGACGAGGGCGTCGGAGGCTGCGAGCCAGGGGCGCACGTCGCTCTGTTGGCCGACGGCTTCAATGGCCTCGCAGCGCTCGATGGCTTCGACCGTAGAGGGTGCGAGGGGATCGAGCTCGGGTTCCTGACGGCCGACGAGCAGCAGGCGTGTGGCCGGATGCTCGGCGTGGAGGCGTGTGAAGGCTTCGATGAGCTCGTTGATGCCTTTGTCGCCAACGAGGCGGCCGATGAATATGAATGTGAAGCAGTCGGGGCGGCGAATTGCGGAGGCGGCCTGTATTACTTCGGCGGTGCGGTCGTAGTGCGTCAGGTCGATGCCGCGGACGTTGCCGTGGCCGAGCACGCGCAGGGGCTTGCGGGTGATGCGGTAGTTGATGAGGTCTTGACGGACGCCTTCGCCTTCGGGGACGATGTGGGTGGCGCAGGCACAGGTGAGACGGTCGGTGAGGATGAGGATGCGCTGCTTCAGGCCTGTGGCGGTGGGGAATACGAGGCCGGTGAATGTGTGCAGGCGCACGGGCACGCGGCATATCCATGCGGCCATCATCGACAGCAACCCGGCCTTGGGGGTGATGGAATGAACGATGGCGGGGCGCTCGCGGCGGAAGACGCGGATGAGGCGCCACAGGCTGCGCAGGTCGGAGAGCGG
>CALKKU010000124.1 GCA_937995285.1 uncultured Bacteroidales bacterium
GACACACACCGCGCCGAGTTTTTCACTAAGAACGCCTATATATTCGACCACGAGAACGACGGCAACGTGGCACTGATAGCATCCGGTTCATATCACGACCAAGGCGCTCGCTACGGCCTCAAGATTTGCGACATATCCCAACTTGAACTCTACACCTCGCTGATGTTCGAGCACAAATGGAACGACGGCAAGCACGCTCTGTCGACAGGTCTGAATTGGAGTTACGACAACTTCCACTACAATTACCGCTTCGACACACAGTCGGCCTTAACCGCCGCCAAGCGACCCGAGGCTGTATCGGGAGCATACGCTCAATACGCCCTCAATCTTGATGACAAACTCATTGCAATGGCCGGCTTGCGCTACGACTACAATTCGATTTACGGCTCGAAGGTGACACCACGCCTACACCTGCGTTGGAATCCCTCGGAAGTCTTGTCAGCACACGCATCCGCAGGCAAAGGCTATCGCTCGCCACATCCATTAGCCGAGTACGGCTATCTGCTCGCATCATCGCGCCGATTGGAAATCGCCACGATCAACGATATGGAGAGCGCATGGAACTACGGCGGCGGCTTAACCGTCACCACACATCCGGCCGATACGAAGTTGTCGCTGTCAGCAGAATACTACTATACCGACTTTTCGCGCCAACTCGTTGCCGATCTCAACAGCGACCCGCACGCCGCACTGATTTCCGTATCGGACCGTGATTCGTACTCGCATGCCTTGCAAATTGAATCGACATTCGAACCGATAAAGGAGATCTCGATAACCGCCGCATGGCGCTACACCGACGTGAAAGTTGACTATGGCTACGGCCTCGTGAACAAGCCGCTCACATCGCGCCACAAGGGCCTGCTCACCGTGAGCTACGGACCGAATATGGGCGTATGGCAATTCGACATCACCGGAGTGATCAACGGCGGCGGAGATATGCCGGTGCCCTACTCCACCGGTGACGGGACACTGTCGTGGAATCCGACATACAAGGCCTTCCCGCAACTTAACGCACAGATCACTCGCAATTTCCGCCACTGGAGTGTGTACGTCGGCGGAGAAAACCTCACCGCATTCAAGCAAAAGAATCCTATCATAGATGCCGGCAATCCCTGGGGACCGAACTTCGACTCGACAATGATCTACGGACCTATCCACGGAGCATTGGTTTACGTGGGATTCCGATATAATGTAACACGATATTTATAATCTTCTCTAAATAACTACTGAAATGAAAAAGATTTTAATCACTCTGATGTGTCTGGTCATGACAATCATGTTCCTCCAGGCCAAGACCAACACAACAACAGCAGTCTTCACGCTCAATCCAGTGATGACATGCCAGAACTGCGAAAACAAGGTTAAGACGAACATTCGCTTCGTAAAAGGCGTTACAGATATTGTAACCGACCTCAAAGCACAGACCGTGACAGTCACTTACGATCCTGCCAAAACATCTCCCGAAAAGATTGTCGAAGCATTCAAAAGCATCGGCTACACCGCAACCATCGCTACACCCGAGGCTCAGAAGCCCGCTTGCTGTGGCGAGAACAACAACGCCGCCGGCGGATGCTCCGGTCACTGCGGCGGATGCAAACATTGATAGATACATATTAATTATTAATTATAGTTTAAACGATATGAAATTCAAACACCTATTCCTTATCTCGGCACTCGCAATCAGCGCTTGCGGCATCGCAAGTTGCAACAAGGGTGCTGAAAAGACCGACGAGCAGAACGACACCATCCAGGCAACAGCAATGTCGGTCGACAGTGTCCTCGCCAACATTGAAGCTCTCAATGGGCAGGAAGTAACAGTAAAGGGCCTTTGCACACACATCTGCAAACACGGCGGCACAAAAGCATTCCTTGCCAATGCCGACACCACTGCAATGGTTATGTGCATGGCTACTGATTCAATCGGCGGTTCATTCGCTCCCGACTGCCCCAACCACCAACTCGAAGTGGTGGGCGTGGTTACTCCTATCGTTGTCACCAAATCGCAAGTCGACGCTCGCGTGGCAGCTATGAAAGAGCAGGCTGCCGCCGCAGGTCACTGCAACACCGAGCAGAAAGCCAACGGTTCATTCGAAGAACTTCAGGAACGCCTCAACGCACAGATAGCAGCCGGCGGCGACACCACTATCGTCTACGGCTACTACATCTCGACAACTTCTTACTCTATCGAACAGTAATATCCGGTTGTTGATATAGATAGAAAAGCGGCTCGCACCGACAGATGCGAGCCGCTTGCTTTAAACCATTCACGCCGATTATAGTCACAGATATATGAAATACATAGCAAGCATAATGGCCGCGATGGCAATTGCCGGAGCATATGCGGCCGAAGCGGCCGACTTTTCCGAACACGAAGTCACAGTAAATAACGGCGGGGTAATATTGAACGGCACACTGACTGCTCCCGAAACAGGCACACCACGTGCAGCGCTTGTACTTGCCACCGGCAGCGGTACACAAGATCGAGACGAGACTATTCTCGGCCACAAACCGTTCAAGGTCATTGCCGAGCGCTTGTCGGCAAACGGCTACGCCGTGCTGCGTATGGACGACCGCCATTGGGGTAGCGACGACGCGCAGGCTGCGCTTAACGATACAGACGATGATTATATCGGCGACATCCGCGCCGGAATGCGCTACGTTGACTCAGTCTACTCGGAGAAAAATGTCGCTATCGGTGTGCTCGGGCATTCCGACGGCGGCTCAATGGCCATCCGCATCGCATCGGCCGACTCGCTCTGCAAATTCATCATCACACTTGCCGCCCCGGCATGGGAGGGAGATTCGATCATAATGTCGCAAGCACGAGCCGTCACAATGAGTGCGTCAGGTCGTTGGGAACAGGAAGGTCTTCAACGCCAACTGCTCGACATTGCCAAAAGTCCGCTGCCCTCAACTACGGCAAAAACGATGCTCTACACAACAATGGCCGGTATGCTCGGCGATGCGGCCTCGCTGCCGCAAGTGCAGGAACAACTGTATTCACAAGTGGCTGTAATGGCTTCGCCGTGGTATCGAGCAATGCTACGCTACAATCCCGCCGATGACATCGCCAAGGTCGCCGTGCCGTGGCTGGCGCTGAACGGCTCAAAGGATATACAAGTTCTGCCCGAAAATCTCGAAACCATAATGGTGCTGAACCCGAAAGCCGATTGCCGATTGCTCGACGGACTTAATCATTGCTTCCTGAGTTGCACGACAGGACTTCCTACTGAATATGAATCGTTGCCCGGCGATATAGACGAATCTGTACCCGAAATAATTGTCGAATGGCTCGACACCACATTAGATTTTAACTAAGTGCTTTTATCTGAGCGCGATTTTTAGTAATTTTGCACTAAACATCCGTTTGGGAATAATGTCCGACACATATCGCACTATATCAGCCCCGTCGCAAAGCGTCTTCACCGAGAAGCGAAGCAAATTTCTTGCCTTCGCCTTTCCCGTCGTATCTGCGGCCGAAGCCAAAGAGCATGTCGATGCACTTGCCAAAGAGTACTTCGATGCTCGCCACGTGTGCTGGGCCTATATGCTCGGTCCGGAGAGAACGGTCTTTCGAGCCAACGACAACGGCGAACCGTCGGGAACTGCAGGCCGCCCTATTCTCGGGCAAATCAATTCGCTCGAACTCACCGACGTAGTGGTGATTGTTGTCCGCTATTTCGGCGGTATAAAACTCGGCATGCCGGGATTAATTGCAGCCTACCGCCAAGCATCACGTCAGGCTCTTGAAGAGGCCGAAATTGTCGAACGGCACATCGAAAAGATTCTGAACTTCATCTACCCGTATGCCGTAATCAACGATGTGATGAAGGTGTCGCGTATGCCCGGGGTGACAGTCGTCAACTGTGTGTATGACAACACATGCTCGATGTCGCTGCGCGTTGAACTCGACTGCCTTGAAGCTGTCAACGGGCGTCTCGGCAATATCGACGGCATATCGATTGTCCCCGACGAAGATTACGACAATGATGAAAATTCTTAAACATAACTAACATTATATGACTAAATTAACTGCATTAATGACTATGAGCGCTTCGGCACTGCTGATGGCATCGGCAGTGCAGGCCGCCGACGGCGAAGCTCCGCTGATCGAACGCCCCGACTATCACAGCGCCACAGGCATCTTCGACATCGATGCTCTCGAAGCACTCGGCCGCGTCAGCGAGCCGAAGGTGTCGCCCGACGGCACCAAGGTGCTCTACGGCATTTCGTACGAAAGCCTCGAACAGAACACATCGAACCGCGAACTGTGGGTAATGAACATCGACGGTTCAAACCAAACTCGCATCACAGTTTCGCCCAAGAGCGAAAACGGCGCCGTGTGGATCGACGGCGGCGCACACATCGCATTTGTATATCCGGGCGAAGACAACACTCCGCAAGTATGGGTGATGGATGCCGACGGCAGCAATCGCCGTCAGGTATCGCATCTCGACGGCGGTGTGGGCGGTTTTCTCTTTGCGCCCGACAATCACAATGTGGTGCTGATCGGCAACGTGAAGTCGAGCCGCGATGCAGCCGACATCTACCCCGACCTGCCCAAGGCCACCGGACGCGTCATCGATGACTTGATGTACAAGCATTGGGACGAATGGGTGACTGAAGTTCCCCACCCCTTCATCGGCACATTCGACGGCAGCGCCATTACGGGTCTCACCGACATCATGGCCGGCGAACCTTACGAATCGCCTATGAAACCTTTCGGCGGCGTGGAATCATTCGCCTGGACTCCCGACAGCAAGGCTCTCGTCTACACCTCGCGCAAGAAGACAGGTATGGAATATGCCGTGTCGACCAACTCCGATCTCTATCTATATACCCTCGCCGACGGCACCACTCGTAACCTCACCGAAGGTATGTTGGGCTACGACACCAACCCGGCATTCTCGCCCGACGGCCGCTATATGGCATGGTTGAGCATGGAACGCGACGGCTACGAGGCCGACAAGAACCGCCTGTTCATTATGGATATGACCACCGGCGTGAAAACAGACCTCACCGACAAGTGGGACTACACCATCGAAGAATTTGCATGGAATCCCAACGGCAAGACAATCTGGTTTATAGCCTACCACCAGGGTGTCGCTCCCGTATTTGAAATCGACGTGAAGTCGCACGCAGTGACAACCGTTGCCGAAGAACTTGCCGACTTCACTTCACTCGCACCTGCCGGCGAAAAGGTCCTTGTCACAATGAATCACTCGATGGTTCGCCCCAACGAAGTGTTTACCGTCACCAAGGGCAAAAAAGGCCGTGTCGACGTGAAGCAGATCACCGATGTCAACGGCGACATATTCGCTCAACTCACTATGCCTACCGTAGAAAAGCATTGGGTACCGACCACCGACGGCAAGCAGATGCTCACATGGGCTATCCTACCGCCCAATTTTGATGCATCGAAGCAATATCCCTCGATATTCTACTGTCAGGGCGGTCCGCAGTCGTCGGTAAGCCAGTTCTGGAGCTATCGTTGGAACTTCGCCCTTATGGCATCCAACGGCTATGTTGTTATCGCTCCCAACCGCCGCGGCGTTCCCGGATTCGGCACCGAATGGGAAGAACAAATCTCGAAGGACTACCCCGGCCAGAATATGCGCGACTACCTCAGCGCAGCCGACTATATGCTCGCCAAGCCCTACATCGATCCCAAACGTATGGGCGCAACCGGTGCAAGCTACGGAGGTTTCTCTATCTACTGGCTCGCCGGCAACCACAAAGGCCGCTTCGCAGCCCTACTCGCTCACGCAGGCATCTTCAACACCGAAGCACAGTATCTCGAAACCGAAGAAATGTGGTTTGCCAACTGGGATATGGGCGGCGCATTCTGGGACAAGGACAATGCCGCAGCACAGCGCACATTCGCCACTTCGCCCCACCGCTACGTGGCCAATTGGGATACCCCGATTATGATCAGCCACGGCGAAAAGGATTATCGCATCCTCGCCTCGCAGGGTATGGCGGCATTCAACGCAGCCCGTATGCGCGGCGTGCCTGCCGAAATGGTCATCTTCCCCGATGAAAACCACTGGATTCTCAAGCCGCAAAATGCCGTAATGTGGCAGCGCCTGTTCTTCCGCTGGTTCGACAAATGGCTCAAGAAATAAAATTCTTGTAATACAAAGTAAACG
>CALKKU010000125.1 GCA_937995285.1 uncultured Bacteroidales bacterium
CGTGTGCTCGGAGATGTGTATAAGAGACAGCGACACGGCTTATATATTAATATGTGTAAGAATTATTCCTTCACATCAGGATCGACACCCCACTGCTGACGGGCGAGGCGACGATAGTTATTGTAGCGCCACTGAGCGTTGGCCTTGGCGGCGGCAAACAGTTCGGCAGCTTCGTTGGGGTACTGCTTCATTACCGAAGAGTAGCGAACTTCGCCCTTGAGGAAGTCTTCGAACTTGTCCCAATCCGGTTCTTTCGAATCGAGAGTGAAGGGGTTCTTGCCTTCGCTTTCCAGAGCGGGGTTGTAGCGCCACAGATGCCAGTAGCCGCATTCGACAGCATTCTGTTCTTCCATCTGCGAGTGACCCATACCCTTGCGCAGACCGTGGTTGATACAGGGCGAGTAAGCGATGATCAGCGACGGACCGTCGTAAGCCTCGGCTTCGCGGATAGCCTTGAGAGTCTGAGCCTGGTCGGCACCCATAGCAACCTGTGCCACGTAAACATAGCCGTAGGTCGAAGCGATGAGGCCGAGGTCCTTCTTGCGCACGCGCTTGCCGGCAGCGGCAAACTTGGCAATAGCGCCCACAGGGGTCGACTTAGATGCCTGGCCGCCGGTGTTGGAGTAAACTTCGGTATCGAGCACGATCACATTCACATTCTCACCCGAAGCGAGTACGTGGTCGAGACCGCCGAAGCCGATATCGTATGCGGCACCGTCGCCGGCGATGATCCACTGGCTGCGAGCCACGAGATAATCCTTCAGTTCGAGCAGAGCCTTGCACTTGTCGCAACCGCAAGCCGAGCACAGGGGCACGAGCTTGTCGGCAACTTCGCGAGTCACGGCAGCGTCGTTGCGATTGTCGAGCCACTGCTGAGCGAGTGCCTTGATTTCATCGCTGCACTTGTCGCAACCGGTCATTGCGGTGAGGATGTCGGCCACGCGAGCACGCATCTTCTTGGTGGCGATCTTCATGCCGAGACCGAATTCAGCGAAGTCCTCGAACAGCGAGTTGGCCCATGCCGGACCGTGACCTGCTGCATTCTTGGTATAAGGAGTCGAGGGGACCGAACCCGAGTAGATCGACGAGCAACCGGTAGCGTTGGCCACCATTTCGTGATCGCCGAAGAGCTGCGACACGAGCTTCACGTAGGGAGTTTCACCGCAGCCCGAGCAAGCGCCCGAGAATTCAAACAGCGGAGTAGCGAACTGCGAGTTCTTGGCGTTGAGTTTGATGTCGACGAGGTTCTGCTTCGAAGCCACCTTCTCTGCGCAGTAGTCCCAGGTAGCCTGGTGCTGAAGCTGAGTTTCGAGCGGCTTCATTTCGAGAGCCTTCACGCCCTTCTTGCCGGGGCATACATCGACACAGTTGCCGCAGCCGAGGCAGTCCATGACGTCGACGCTCTGCACGAAGTGCATGCCGGCGAATGTCTTGCCGATTGCGGGCAGTGCTGCATCTTCACCGAAGGGTGCTGCTGCCATTTCGTTGGCGTCGAGCACAAACGGACGGATAGCGGCGTGAGGACATACAAACGCACACTTGTTACACTGGATACAGTTCTCGGCCGACCATTCGGGAACGAACGCAGCCACGCCGCGCTTCTCGTACTTGGCCGTACCCTGCTGCCATGTGCCGTCGGCATTGGCAACGAAGTCCGATACCTTCAGCAGGTCGCCGTCCTGAGCATTGATGGGGCGAACGATTTGGCTGATGAACTCCGGTTCTTCCTTGGCTTCCACTACGTCGTCGGCGAGGTTGGCCCATGCGGGATCTACGTCGAGACGGTGGAATTCGCCGCCGCGGTCAACAGCTGCATAGTTCTTGTCTACCACGTCCTGACCCTTCTTGCCGTAGCTCTTTACGATGAACTTCTTCATCTGCTCTACCGCGAGGTCAACGGGGATGACTTCGGTGATGCGGAAGAATGCGCTCTGGAGGATGGTGTTCGTGCGGTTGCCGAGACCGATTTCCTGAGCGATCTTTGTAGCGTTGATATAATATACGGTGATATTGTGCTGAGCGAAGTAGCGCTTAACCTTGTTGGGGAGGTTGGCAGCGAGTTCGTCACCGCTCCAGATGGTGTTGAGCAGGAATGTGCCGCCGTCGCGCAGACCGCGTGTCACATCGTACATGTGCAGGTATGCCTGTACGTGGCAAGCCACGAAGTTGGGCGTGTTCACCAGGTAGGTCGAACGGATGGGTTCGTCGCCGAAGCGGAGGTGCGAGCAAGTGAAGCCGCCGCTCTTCTTCGAGTCGTATGCGAAGTAAGCCTGGCAGTACTTGTTGGTGTTGTCACCAATGATCTTCACCGAGTTCTTGTTGGCACCTACTGTACCGTCGGCGCCGAGGCCGTAGAACTTGGCTTCGAAGATGCTGTGACCGCCGAGAGCCATTTCTTCCTTCTGGGGAAGCGATGTGAATGTGACGTCGTCCACAATACCCACGGTGAAGTTGTCCTTGGGCCGGGGAAGAGCGAGGTTTTCATATACGCCGATGATCATCGCGGGAGTGGTGTCCTTCGATGCCAGGCCGTAGCGACCGCCTACGATCAGCGGGGCGTTTTCCTTGCCGTAGAATGCTTCCTTGACGTCGAGGCACAGAGGATCGCCGTTGGCGCCGGGTTCCTTGGTGCGGTCGAGCACGGCGATGCGCTTGCATGTTGCAGGCAGAGCGGCCATCAGGTGCTTTACAGAGAACGGGCGATACAGGTGTACCGAAATCAAACCAACCTTTTCACCCTTGCTTACGAGGTAGTCGATAGCTTCCTGAGCTGCCTGAGTTACCGAACCCATAGCGATGATCACGCGGTCGGCATCCTTGGCGCCGTAGTAGTTGAACAGGTGATATTCACGACCGGTGATGTCGCTGATCTTGGCCATGTAGTCTTCAACGATGTCGGGGACTGCATTGTAGTGGGCGTTGCAGGCCTCACGGTGTTGGAAGAACACGTCGCCGTTCTCGGCCATGCCGCGGGCAACGGGCGATTCGGGCGACAGAGCGCGGCGGCGGAACGCAGCCAATGCTTCGCGATCCAACAGCGGCTCCAGGTCTTCCTGTTCCATCATTTCAATCTTCTGAATCTCATGAGAAGTACGGAAACCGTCGAAGAAGTTGACGAACGGCACGCTCGACTTGATAGTCGACAGGTGTGCAACACCGGCCAAATCCATGACTTCCTGTACCGAACCTTCGGCAAGCATTGCGAAGCCGGTCTGACGAACCGACATCACATCCTGGTGATCACCGAAAATCGACAGAGCGTGCGAAGCGAGCGTACGTGCCGACACGTGGAACACTGTCGGCAGCAATTCGCCGGCAATCTTGTACATATTGGGGATCATCAGCAGCAAACCTTGCGAAGCCGTGTAGGTGGTGGTCAGAGCGCCGGCCTGAAGCGAGCCGTGTACCGCGCCCGCTGCACCGCCTTCCGATTGCATTTCCTGCACCAGCACGGTTTCTCCGAAAATGTTCTTGCGGCCGGCGGCAGCCCAGTCATCGATATACTCGGCCATCGTCGACGAGGGGGTAATCGGGTAGATAGCAGCTACTTCCGAGAACATATAGCTCACGTGAGCGGCCGCTTGATTACCGTCGCAAGTCAAAAATTTCTTTTCTTTACTCATAATTTGGATTGTATATATTGGTTATTTCTCGTTTACGCTTCGAGTGGAATTTCGTCACATACGAATTTTTCGGGTGCAAAATTACACATTTTTTTCCACCCGACCAATACTGCACACATTGATTAATAGAAGAATTAACAAAAATATAACGCCGCCGCTTTCACCGCCTGCTCAGACGCGAAATCGCCGGCGCTGTCGACAGGTATCGCGCAAACGAACCTATCGCCGGCGTGTTGATAGTGTTGATATCCACTTCGCCGCGAATACCCGGCACACGACCGTTGTGGCTATGCTGCCACAGCAGCCAGCCGTCGTTGCGCGACAGCGGCGGATTGCTGAACGAGCATATCCATAGCCCCACGTCGTCGAACCGCCCGCGAAGGAAGCGGTAGTAGCCGTTCTTGTTGGTGTATATCACCACCTCGCGCCCGGCCTGATGCAACAATTCTACAAGCGAACGCAGTTGGTCTACAATTTCGGCCGTGCCGGCTTCGGGATTGCTCCACTCCTCAAGGTCAATGGCAATGGGCATTTGCAGCGGCCGACCGTTGATGGCACGCAGTATGTTGACACTCTGCCGCCAGCCCTCCACATCGAAGCGGAAGAAGTGGTAGATACCCACATTCAGCCCGGCCGCCGTGGCGGCGCGATAATTCTCCTCGAAGCGGGCGTCGCGCCACGTGGCTCCCTCCGAAGCCTTGATATACACAAAGTCGACACCTGCGGCAGCCACCTTATCCCAGTCGATGTCGCCGTTGTGAGCCGACACATCGATGCCTACAACGGGATACACGGCGCGGTCGACATCGACACTTGTCTGATGCCGGGCGTTCATCCGCACAAACATCACCGCCATAATAGCTATGGCAGTGGCGCCGATGAGCATTATGGCGATGGTGCGAGGTTTCATTGTATTTTCAGACGGTCGCCTTCCGAATCGACGATCTGACGATAGTAGCGTTCGTCGTAGCCCGGAAACTCGGGCTGCACGGGCATACCGTCGTCGGTACGCTTGAACGAGCCGTCCTCATTCTGGCGCTTCACATTGCCGTCGAGGTACTTCACCAACAGGAAGTCGCCAAGGCGATGATATGCCGTAGTAACTTCGGCGGCTGCCGAAGCGGTAAACATTGTCAGTGCATCGGCATCGTCGATTCCCGACGCCGCGAGGCTTTCCACCTCCGATTCGAGCGACGACTCAAAGCCGTTCTGCACCTTGCGGATGTCGTCGATCATCAGCGAGTAGCGACCGTAGGCCTGGTTGGCCACATAGTTGTTGACCCAGAACATAGCATCCCACGACAGCGTGTAGAGGTCGCCGTTGCCCGGCGCGAGCTGATAAGGCACCTTTTTATTGGAGTTGAACACGGGAATGTACACGCAAGTGTTGGCATCGTCGACGCCGAACCACAGTATGCCGCGCATCGCCTCGGAGCGCGCCTTACTCATCGACGACACAAACGAGAAGCCCGTCTGCTGCGTGGCGATGGCACGCTCGTTGGTATATTCCGAGCCGTCGACCTTGAACGTGAGCGGACGCCAGCGGTAAGGCAGATAGAACGGACCTGCGCCGGGGTCTTTCGTCATATCGAACGGCGTACCCTCGAAGTGGTCGCGCATCATCCATTTCAGGTCGTTGGTGCTCACCTTCTTTTCAGGTTTCACCCACAGCGGCATCACATCGCCCTCGCCCGATGTAACCCACGGCAGCCATTGATCGGCAGCACCGTCGGCCATGAATCGGCGAAAGTAGCTCCACACGCGAGCATCGCAACCGCGCAGAGCCAAGGCGTCGGTGATGGCATAGGCGCGCGAGAAGTCGAAGTCGGCATCCTTGCCCTTGTAGTAGCCCTGACTGCGGGCGAAGTCGATCACGTCCGCGCTGTAAAGCGTCTCGGGGTCGTTGAGCGGGAACTTATGGATGCGCGAATGGTTGGCATGGCCGCTGATGCAGCCGTCGGGCACGCGACGTGCCACCCACACTGCCCCCTTGTCGGCCTTACCCTTGCCGATAAGTTCCAAAATCCACACCTCGTCGGCATCGGCGATAGAGAAGCTTTCGCCCTCCGAAGCGTAGCCGTATTCGGCCACAAGGTCGGTCATCACCTTCAGCGCTTCGCGAGCTGTGCGCGAACGTTCGAGAGCGATGTAAATCAGCGAGCCGTAATCGATGAGGCCCGAACCTTCCAGTTCGGGACGGCCGCCCCACGTACTCTCGGCGATGGTCACCCCGAGTTCGTTCATATTACCCACCGTGGCGTAGGTGTGCGCAACCTCGGCAATCTCGCCGAGATGACGACCCGTATCCCATTCGGTGACGGTGCGCATCGTCCCCGGGGCATGGTCGACCGCCGGACGGCTGTATAGTTCGCCGTAGAGCGTGTGGCTGTCAGCGGCATAAGTAATCATTGTGGAGCCGTCGGCGGTAGCGCCCTTGGCGGCGATAAGACTGGTGCAAGCCTCGGCATCGGCCGCCGCCAGCATCGCGGCAGAAGCCAACACAGCCGGCACAAAACGTTTTATTGTCATCATAATATTCAATCGAAAACAGTTAATTTACAAAATTACAAATTAAGAACGAAAATCACCCCACCCCGCCGCGTTAAATAACCTCAACACCGCCAACTGACGGAACAAAATTCGGACAACTGACGGAATGGAATTCGGCCAACTGACGGAATGCGACAAAATATGACCTGATATTCAACAGATTAACAAATTGCAAAAAAAATTGCGCCAGACGCCGTAGTGGCGAGCCCTTGGCCCGCCCGCCACCATATTTTGGGTGTAGCGGCATGCGTTTCGCATGCCTTTAATGCACATTACACCAATGTGCGACACCAGCCTGGCATTGCATGACTTTCAACTTCAAAAATCTGTGAAAATCTGTGAAATCTGTGGGACATTTAAAATTTCTCGCACAAATCTTTTGCCACATAAATTATTTTACCTACCTTTGCAGCCACAAACCCCGGTTCGTTGGCCGAGTGGTTAGGCAACGGTCTGCAAAACCGTGCACAGCAGTTCGATTCTGCTACGAACCTCAATCGGAGGCTGTGTGAAGTTCACACAGCCTCTTTTTCTTTTCAACCCGTTGCGATGTCCGCGACACAGAGGCGTCACCGATAACGCAACAACCCATAACAGTCTGATAATTAACATAATACAAATCGGGGGGGGGTACAAATGGCTCATTAGTATCTTCCACAGATTGTCGCCGGCCTCAATTCATTTCTACTCTTTTCACATTCTTGCTGAATGACAATCTGCTCACTAAATTAATTTCTTCCGGTCCTATGAAAAAAGCGCTTTTCTTGCTGCTTGCTTTCTTACTTGGCCTCAATGCGGCCAACGCCTTGATTTACAACGCCGAGGGCAACTACACCACCGACGACAACGGACACTACCGATTCACCGGCAACGGCAACGATGCCAAGCAGACGCGTGCCTTTATGGGTTCGATCCACGTCAGCGACGGCGCCTATGCCATCACCCTCACCGGCAAACTCAATCCCGGCACACAGACCTACTTCGACCGCACAGACAAGGTACTCTACACCGTGCCCGGCGCCACACTCACTCTCACGCCGCACCACACCTTCTCGCAGTACATGCAGTGCTACGTCTACATCGACACCGACAACGACGGCGAATTCGAAGTAGACCCGATGAAGACCGAGCCCAACGGCGACCTCCTCGCCTTCACCGGCTACGACCTGACGTATGCCGCCGACAAGGGCGACACGCAGGCGCCGACTGTATCGTCCGACGGCTATTCGTTCGACAATATGAATCCCTTCCGTCACATTCCGGAAGTGAAGCTTCCCGACGACATCGCCCCCGGCCGCTACCGCATCCGCTTCAAGCACGACTGGAACAGCGTCGCCCCCGAAGGCCGTAACAACGACAACCTCGTGGCACAGACCACCGACGCCGACGGCAACATCATCGGCGGCCAGAACGCCGACAACGGCTTCATCGAGACCGGCGGCTTCATCATCGACTTCACCATCGAAGTCCGCGAACCGAAGGATCGTACGCTCGAACTCCACAACCCCACTCCCGAAGCCGGCAAGGTGTCGATCGACAACGATGAAGGCAGCATCGAGGAAATCGACGGACAGCAAGTGCAAGTCGTCCGCCTCAAAGTAAGCGACAAAGAAGTGCACAATCTTCACTCGATTGCCGCCCAGGCCGGCTCCGATTGGGTATTCACCGGCTGGTACATCCTCGAAGCCTCCGACCTTGAAATTCCCGAAGGAACGACGCCCATTTACTCCGAATCCGACGAATCGAAAGAACGAGCCATCTTCGGCAACATCGTGCTCGAAGCACGCTTTGTCGAGAAATCCTATCCTCCGTTGCGTCGCTTCTACACCAAGGACGGCACACAGCAGAACCGCTATATGAAATCGGCCGTAGCCACGGTCGACGGTGAAGAGCAGGTAATCTTCAACGCCACTACCGAAGAAGAACTTCCGCGAACCGACTACACCGGCAAGTACTACCACTACAAAGACTCCAACGGCCGACCCCTGCCCATCTCCGCCGATCAGGACTACAAAGAAGCCTCGTCGGCCGGTGCCATCATCAACAAACGCGCCGTACCCATCAAGATCTCGCGCGAGCAGGGCAGTTTCTCGATGACACTCACCCCGTGGCTCGAACCGATGATCTTCGACGGCCAAACCATCGAGAGCCAGCTCGGCTGGGTATGCCTTGCCTACTACGTCGACTGGAACGGCGACAACGACTTTACCGATGCCGATGAAAACAATAAGGAATACAACGAGTATCACACCCGCGCCACCATCACCGGCAACGACAACTACACCGACGACATTTCCAATCTCGGCCCGCACACCATCTCCGTAGCCGTGCCGCGCAACATCGAGCCGGGCACCTACCGCATGCGCCTCATCTACCACGAAGACCCGCAGGCCACTCTGACCGACCTCGGCTCTGACTGGACAACCTCGATTTTTGACTTGGGTCTCATCTGCAACGGCGTGGCATACGACTTCGACATCGTGGTCGAAGACTACGACCCGCGCACACTTACCGTCACTACCGAAGACGAAAACAAGGGCACTGTCTCTATCGTGGGCTTCACCACATCGTCGGTTCGCGACTCCGACTCCCACGAGATTCTCGCATCGTGCAATTCGGGCTACTCGTTCGAAGGCTGGTACAAAGTAGTCTCCACCGATGAGACTACCGGCGAGAAGACTTACGAACTCTACTCCCGTCAGGCCGAGCCGACTGTCAGCGTCACCGAAGGTGACATCGAGCTGCAAGCCCGCTTCAAGGACGTTGAATGGGCCGGCGTGCGCCACTACTACACCAACGGCGGCGGTGCCGACAGCAAATGGCAGCAAAACCGCTACCTGCAGTCGGCCACCTACGTCTACGGCAACAGCAATCGCACCGCGTTCTCCGACAGCCGCACCGTATTCGAAGCCACGACCGAGGATGAGCTGCCCCGCGTCGACGCCGAGCCTGAAGCAAACACTTCGGCGACCTCAACAACCACAGGCGCACTCATCGACAAGACAGCCACAAAGATCATCGTTCCCAAGGGAGCCAAGACCTTCGACGTCACCCTCACCGCATGGAATCACGATATGACATTCGGCACGGCCACCCGAGCCACCGAAATCGGTTGGACAGCCCTCGCCTACTACGTCGACTGGAACAACAACGGCTTCTTCACCGACGACGATGAATACTACACCCGCGATGAATATCAAAGCCCTTGGTACGAAGACAAGAAGTACCGCGACACACCGAAGACCATAACAGTCAACGTGCCCGAAGGTATCAGTGTCGGCACCTACCGCATGCGACTAATATATCACGAGGCCGAAGACGGTGCATATAATGTCGGGATCGGCAGCGACTGGACAAAGTCGATATTCGTGACCGAAACCGGTGACGACGGCGCCGAAAACGTCGTAGCCATCATGCGCAACGGCATCGCTTACGACTTCGACGTTGAAATCAAAGACTTCCCCGCCCGCGTGCTCCGCGTCAGCAGTGCCGACGAAATGTTAGGCTCGGCCACAATCCACAACCATGGCGATGAAGCCATCGACAACCAATCGCACACCATCATAGCCCGCGCAGCCGACGGCTGCACGTTCGGCGGTTGGTTCTACGAAGGCACCACAACACTGTTCTCCGACCAAGCCACAGCATTTGTCGACGTGGCACTCGGCGACATCGCCCTCGAAGCCCGCTTCAAGACTCCGAGCTATCCCGACGTAAAACACTGGTATCACAACGGCGGCACCGACACCAAATGGCAGCAGAACCGCTACCTGAAATCCGCCACCTACGCCTGCTACGACAGCAACGGTCGCACATTCGATTGTGGCACGATTTTCGATGCCGAAACAGAGGAAGAGTTGCCTCGCATCGACGCAGAGGCCGATGCCAATAGTTATGACAAAGCCACCACCACCGGCGCTCTCATCAATAAGACGCCCGAGTTCAATGCCAACGAGATTCGAGTGTGCAGCAACATCACCTCGTTCACTCTCACACTCACTGCATGGACTCAACCCATGTACTTCAACGGCAACGCTCGCCCGACCGAACTCGGCTGGACAGCCCTCGCCTACTACGTCGACTGGAACAAGGACTATGACTTCACCGACGAAGGCGAATACTACACTCGCGACAGCCGCGAACTGTTCACCAAGTACGTTAACGGAGCCGTCAGATCGGTCTATTACGACGATAGCAAATACACCGCCGAACCGTACACCATCACCGTCAACGTTCCCGAAGACCTTGAAGAAGGAGACTATCGTATGCGTCTCATATACCACGAGGACGAAAAGTGCAACGCCATCACCCTCGGCTATGATTGGACCACCGACATCTTCACTACCGAAACCGACGAAGATACCGGTATGAGCAACGATGTGGTCGTTATTCACGACGGCGTGGCCTACGACTTCCTCATCCACCGCTACGGCTACGTGAGCGACGTTGCACCCGTCATCGCCGACACCGACGCCCCCGTTGAGTACTACAACCTCCAGGGCATCCGCGTCGCCGACGACAACCTCACCCCCGGCATCTACATCCGCCGCCAAGGCAACACCGTCACCAAAATCGCCATCCGATAACGATAACAATAGAAGGGTGTAGGGGCGAGCCTGTGGCCCGCCAAAAGCGACCAAGCAATTAACAAACACGCCGCCCCCCTGTACGGACGTGCCTTCGGCACGTTTTAAACGTAAAACATTTTTTACGCATCGCCGGCGGGGGCGAAAAATTTTTCACCCGCGCCGCTTGCCGAAACAAAAATAATTCGTAACTTTGCACACACAATCGGAGAGATGGCAGAGTGGTCGATTGCGGCGGTCTTGAAAACCGTTGAGGGTCACACCTCCGGGGGTTCGAATCCCTCTCTCTCCGCCACAAAGTCCTGTAAGTCGAAAGATTTGCAGGACGTTTTCTTTTTTGTACCCGGCATAAGTGTTATCTCCCGGAAACAAATTCCGGGGTAGTGCTTAGTATGCATACTGATGAAATTGACATACTGCATGAAAGTGGTTGAACGAGCCGTTTATACTCTCCCCTCCATGTATTTCTCCGGATTGCGCAAAAAATCCATAAGATTTATGATATACACGCCTTCTTCATTCATGTAAGTAGGTTGTAGCCCGTTGACAATCACGATTCTGCGAAATCCGTCGCGAAGTTTACGTAGTGAGGCAAGTTCTTGATCCTGTTTTTCTTCTGTTTCCATCGCATAGGCCGATTGGATGTACACTCGCTCATAGCCACGGTTGCAGACGAAATCGATTTCCAGCGTCTTGCGCTTACGGGAACCATCCTCTAATTTTACTTCGGTAAACACCTGCCCTACATCCACCTTCATTCCAATAGCACGAAGCTCGTTGTAGAGCATGTTCTCCATCATATGTGTCGGTTCTACTTGTCGAAAGCCTAACCGGGCATTTCTCAACCCCTATTGAAGCAATGCGTCGGGGTCTCTCAAACTTTTATTCAGTCGGTTCTCCAAGTTCACCCCTATGATATGGTCTTCTTTTACTCCTTGTTTTATGAGGTAGTTCTTGAAAAGGGTGAACAACAGGTATGACTTGCCGCATCTGCGCATTCCTGTTATCACCTTTATTAACCTATTCCCACAACTGTGGATTAGTAGCTCCAGGTATTTATCTCTACGGATTTCCATATTTCCGGTCGTTTATTTTGTGTAAATACACACTATTAACGACCGCAAAGTTAACTTTATCACTTTGCTCATGCAAATTTCAAGGCAAGAAAATGGGGCAATGGTCACATTTTTAACACTCACTTCCGACAGAACTTTTGTATCTCGGCAATGCCGACCGGTAATATAAAATTCTTTAAACTATTGACAACGGGGGGTGAAATTTCGTAACTTTGCACCAAATTTTGTCTCTCAAAGAATATGCCCAAGAAACCCTCGGCACATATATCCACATTAGGCTCACGCGTCACATCGATTATCAGCGTGGCCTTGGTGCTGCTCATCATCGGCATCCTTGCCATGACATTCCGCGCATCCACCGCCCTCACCGACGACATACGGCAGAACATCGGCTTCATCGTCAAGGCCTCACCCGATGCCACCGACGCCGAAGTCCAAGGCCTCGCGCAGCGATTCGCCGCCACCGCCTGGGCCGACAAGGTGACATTCGCCTCGCCCGAAGCCATACTCGCCGAAGAGTCGCGACTGATGGGCGTCGGCATCGACTCGCTGCTCGATGAAAATCCCTTCGGCGCCGAGTACGACGTCAAAGTACACGCCGCGTGGGCCAACAGCGACTCCATCGGCTCGATAGCACGCACAGTCAAGACATGGCCGGGTGTCGACGAAGTAGTAACCGAAGTCGCCGTCATCGACAACATCAACTCCGTGCTCTCGCGCCTCACATGGATACTCCTGGCCATCGGCTGTGCCCTGCTGGTCATCTCATTCGTGTTGATCAACAACACCGTAAGCCTCGCCGTGTACTCGCGCCGCTTCATCATCCACACTATGAAGCTCGTCGGCGCCACCGGCTCGTTCATCCGCCGCCCGTTCCTGTTGGCCGGCATGTCGATAGGTCTCGTCGCCGCCGTCATAGCTTCGGCCGTCATCGCCATAGCCCGCGTC
>CALKKU010000126.1 GCA_937995285.1 uncultured Bacteroidales bacterium
CCGACAAGTACTTCTGCAACTTCTCGCTCTTCCAGTCGCTGCCCGACGCATGGGCCATCGACCAGATGTTCCCCATCATACCGCTGTCGCGCCTCGACGAAAAGCCCACACGCACCTGCACCCTTCAGGATATGACGTGCGACTCCGACGGCAAGCTCACCAACTTCATCACTGCCGGCGGCACCAAGGACGCCCTGCCCGTACATGCCCTGCGCAACGGCGAGCCCTACTACCTCGGCGTGTTCCTCGTGGGTGCATATCAGGAAATCCTCGGCGACCTACACAACCTCTTCGGCGACACCAACGCAGTGCATATCAGCGTCTACAAAGACCACTACGAAATAGATCAAGTAATCGAAGGCGAGAGCGTCGACGAAGTGCTCGAATACGTGCAATTCAACCCCAAGAAGCTCGTGCGCAACGTCGAGAAGTGGGTCACCGCATCGATGAAAGCCGGCACAATCACGGCCGAAGAAGGTCGCGACTTCGTCAGCACCTACCGCTCGGGCCTGTTCGGCTACACCTACCTCGAGCACGACTAATCGCCGACGGATGCCACGCTACTTTCTCACACTGTCGTATCGCGGCACACCGTTCCACGGCTGGCAAGTGCAGCCGGGAGAGATCACCGTGCAATCGACCATCGAGGACGCCCTCGGCCGCATCGTACGGCAAGCAGTGCCGGTCACAGGAGCCGGCCGCACCGATGCCGGCGTCAACGCCCGAATGATGGTGGCACACATCGACCTGCCCGACGGCTTCAATCCCGACGCCACATTCCTGCGCTCTCTCAACGCCCTCTGCGGCCACGACATAGCCATCCACGACATACGCCCCGTAGCACCAGACGCCCACGCACGCTTCGATGCCACATCGCGCACCTACCGCTACATGGTGCACACGGCCAAAGATCCGTTCGTCGGCGAACTGTCGTGGCAGGCACCGCCGACACTCGACTTCGACGCGATGAACGCCGCGGCAGCCACACTCATCGGCCGACGCGACTTCACCTCGTTCTCCAAACTGCACACCGACGTCAAGACCAACATCTGCGACCTGCGCGAGGCGCGCTGGATCGACCTCGGCGAAGGCCGCAGAGCCTTTGAAATCACAGCCGACCGCTTCCTGCGCAATATGGTTCGCGCCGTCGTGGGCACATTGGTCGACGTGGGGCGCGGCAAACTCACCGTCGACTGCCTTGCGGCGATACTGCAAGCCAAAGACCGCTGCGCCGCCGGCACATCGATGCCACCGGGACCGCTGTTCCTGTGGAATATCACCTACCCCTACTGATTTTAAGCATATTTAAACGCCGGCGGCCGAAAAAAGACCGCAAAACATTTGCCTAAAATCACAAAAAAGCATAACTTTGCAGTCGCTAACGCAATCGGGGTGTAGCACAGTTGGTTAGCGCGCCACGTTCGGGACGTGGAGGTCGGAAGTTCGAGTCTTCTCACCCCGACTCCGGTTATTGAATAAAAACGCTTGCAAGTCATCAGATTTGCAAGCGTTTTTTCGTTGCCGCCTTGAGCATTTTTTTTTGCAATCAACTTTTCACCGCATTTTTGCGGTGATTTCATCAGCTTTTCACCGCATATCGAAGTTAGGCGGTTGATGTAAGATGTCGGTGTTATTAAATATTGACATAATACGCCGGGTGTAGCGGCATGCGTTTCGCATGCCCTTAACGCACAATATACTGTGTTATAATTAATTATACACTTAGCGACAGTGGACGGACCGAAGGCTCACCCTTACTCATATCAGGTGCGTCACACTGATTTTCTTGTACTTACTACCCATGCCGAGAGCAAAAGCCATCTGATCTTTTATTATCAATTCACCCTTTTGCAACCCGGCAATGGCGGCACGAATCTCATTAAGTTCCCGGCCGCTCACACCGAACAAGTCTTTGATCACCTGATTGTCGATGGTCTGCTGCTTCATAATAAGCGGGTACTGGGCATTGGCGTAGAAGTCGAAGTATTTACTCTTGAAACTCGACATATTCTGAGTGGCGAGAATGATAGACAGGCCCTTATTGCGCCCCACGGCAATAAGTTCGCGAAGCGGTCGATTGTCGAAACCGAGCATATAGTGAGCCTCATCAATGATGGTAAAGTGACGTATCTGCACGTACTCGTCGTTGACGGCTTGCTTTTCGAGCTGCAAATATATGTCGTTGAGTTTCGATACGAGAAAATAAACAATGGCCTTCGCTATCGGACCGTCCTTGGGATAGCCGTCCATTTTTACTATGAAACATTCATCAATAAGACTTGCACGATCCTCTGTATCGAAAATTTTTGCCTTACAAAGTTGACTCAGTACAGAAGAAAGCGTATCGTCCTTTTCGGGGTCTTTCATCCGTTCGCGATACTTGCCGAGCATAAGGTCAAAGTCAATCGGAGCTCCGTTTGTAGATTTGTAAGCGTCCACAATGGCATCGCTCAAACGATTGCTCATACTTGCGCTTGCCGACACACGATCAATCGCGCTCAAAGCCGAAGCCATCTGAGTGGCATAGAGATTTATCTCGGTAATCGGACGCCCTGCGAAGTTGCGAAACGGCGTGAACGGCAGCGGTTGCTCTATCGGATCGAGAATAGCCGAACGGTCGATATCGAAGTGCGACAGCCAATGATTGTTGGATATGTCGCTGAACTCGCCCTTGTAGTCGAACAGAAGGAAGTTGACAGGGTAGCGCGACTCGGAGGAGCGAGAGCGAATTTGCTCCATAAGCACGGCAAGCAGATTGGTCTTGCCCGAACCGGTGGCTCCGGCGACAAGAATCTGCGAGTTGGTGATAGAGCGACTGTTGATATCGAGCGTTGCTTCCATCTCGATATCGCCGTAATTGCCGATAAGGAGATTGAGCGCGGGAATGTCGTGCGACGCGGCAGTACGATTGGCCACAGCAAAGAGGAAGTTGTCGAGATTCGACTCTTCGAGCAGATAATCGCGACCGCGAAGTATCTCCGCAGCAATAACTCGCGACAAGGTGGTGTTATCGGATAAATCTACATCGAGCTGCAAATATCGCAATTTCAACAATGCTGAATATAGCGGAGCAAGGTCGTGCAAAGTAAAGAAACTGGGAACAATACGCGCCGACGATTTTGAGAGTTGAATTAACTTAAAATCATCTATGCTTCGTTTACTCGGAAGTCCTAAACCGACGAGAAAACATATTCGCATCACTTTGTTTATCGGGAACGTATAACGCTTCTCCGAGCCCACTATTTGGGAAAGGTTCACCTTTGATTCGATGCGCTCCTTGACAGAAGCGAGTTCATCAATAATCCCCTCCATTTGACGGGTATTGGCAAAATTTATTACTTTATTCATAGCGGATTATTGATTGAGTTCTATTCCAAAATAGCCGTCGCACACAGTGGTACTTTGGGTAGCCGGATCGCGATGCAGTGTGTAAGTCTTGGAGATGAACGGTTCGAGCTTGATGTAGTCGCTGTCGGTGCGGATTTCCGATGTGGTACACAGCAGAATGGTTTGCTCGGCAAGCTGAGGAAAATATTCCTCCATCAGCGCATCACGGCTCTCGTTGTCGAGAACTCCCATCACAGTGTCGATCATCACCGGAGGATTGTAGTCGCCAAGATTGCGCAACACTTTCAGCAACACCTGAATGAATATCTGCTTCGACGCTGCGTTGAGTTGGTTGAGCGATATTTCGTTTCCTGCGGAATGGAACATTCTGATGTTGAAATTATCCATACTGTCGCTTAGTTCGATACGTCCGATGTGCCCCTTATATGATACCAGCAGACGATTGAGTTGCTGTTGCATCTCGATTTCAATCTGCGCCTTTTTCTTTTTCAGCAGCGAATCGGCCACTTTCTCAAAGAACGGCTTAAGCCGTGCAAGCGTGTCGTACTTGGCATCGGGTTCTTGCTGAATCTGTACGTCGAACTGGTGGATACGCTTATCAAGACGGCTTATTTCGGTTTTAAGTTGCATCTCCTTGTTTTGGAGGTCGGCGAGTTTTCGCTGCGAATCTTCATAAGTCTGTATAAGCAGTTCATTTCCTCCGGCCTTTGTACGCTCGTAGGTAGCTTTCTGAGTACGATAGTTTTCGAGCAGCGAAATCTGCACTTCAAGGTCCTGTCGCTGACGGTCGAGAGCGATAAATTGATTGGAACCGCCGCGAGCCATCAGCGCTCTGAGTGCCGCCACCTCCTCGTTGTCGAGATACGCAAACGGATCGGCCTTGTTCACGGCATTTTGCAACGCCACGATATGAGCCACCACATTGCCTTCATCGACATCGGCCGAGCAAAGCGACAGGTCTTTGAGATAGCCTATGATTTTTGCCGTAACGTCGCGAAGCGTTTCTATCGGATAAGATCCGGCATTCTCCTTGAGCAAATCTTCTTTGACGCGGAGGATATTGCTGATTTCCTGTGAAAGGTTTGCGGCAAGCTTTGGCAGGAAAATATTGACTTCTATATTATCCATAAAGCCGCGCAAATCGTCGGCATATTCGCCACATCGCTTTGTGATGTCATCAATGCGAGTTGACACAGCTTGTATCTTCTTGTTGAGGTCGGCACTCTGCTGTGCGCCATCTTTCGCCCGATTGTATTCGTCTTCAACCGATGAGAGGTACTTGAATACCGAATCCTGATCGACCGAGTTGGCATTGAGTTCGCCGGCGAGAGTTTCTTTCCTGGCGCACAGCTCGTTGTACTCCTGTTGCTCTTGCTCGGCTTGCAGTCGGGCTTGGCTACATTCCTGTTGCAATCGTTCGGCGGCTCGCTTGAATTGGAGATACTTCTGAAAACCGAGCACCTTCTCAAAATTATCGCGTATGGTCTGGGCAAACACATTCTTTTTCAGAAGTTCGCTCGACTGCATAGCGTCGAAAAGGAAATACTGGCTCAGCTCCTGCGGCAGATTGGCCTTGATGATTTTATTAACTTGCTGCTCGGCTATGACACGGTCTTTCGGAGCGGTCATCGTACCATAGACAAACATATTGCCGTTCATATTGAGCGACACGCTCTCAAGCGGACGTCCCTGCGGATTGAGCTGATACAGTCGTTTGAGTATATACTTCTGCTCCTGTCCGAGCACCTTTCCTACAAATGTGATTTGCAACTCGATCTTCGGAGGCACGCTGCCGAGTGCGCCTTGATTGAGCAATTCATTGAAGTGCTCGGCATTGTCGATTTTCAGGCCGTAGAGCGCACCGCTGATAGCTTCAAACAACGTTGTCTTGCCACCGCCGTTTGAGCCGCCGATAAGTATTATCGGACACTCCTCATCGACTGACAGATCAAGGTCGAGATTGAGGTAGGTCTTATAGTTGCTGATTTTGACTCTCTGTATAAGCATAGTCTTCCACCCATTATTGGCGTATCTTGTTAATTGCGGCACGAATTATGTCTTCCGTATCGATGTCACTTATCTCTATGGCGTCGACCTTCTTGGCGTGGTAAGCTTTCAGAACTTCTTCGCTGAGCCAATCGAAGTCGATTCCCTCGGCTTCGCAGATACTCTCTATCATTGAGAGATCCTCTTTGCGGATGCCGTAATGTACGAATTTTTGATCTATTCCTTTGCTCATAGTCAGGCGGTTTTGGGATCGAACATATCCCAGCCGACGAGGTCGGTGGTGTTTTCTATCGGCAGCGGGCTGTAGAGCCAATAATCTTTGCTTTGCGGCTTGATGATGATGCCGCCGCGCAGATCTTTGCCCTTGGCGTTCTCGGCCTGCATATATTCAAACAGGGCGTTGTGCTTCTGTGGAGCGAAGAGATCGCTTCCGGCGGTCTTGGTGTCGAAGATGTAGACGCGTCCCGATTTCATACGAATTATGAAGTCGGGATAGAACAGCGATTCCACCCCTTCCTCGCCTTCGTAGGCGATGGCATAGTGCATCTTGCCTTTGTCGCCGTTCTTGTACCACCAATCTATATACCGGCCGTTGGCTTCGAGGAAGGCGACAAAATCGTCTTCCTGACGCGAACCGCCGTCATTGAGGCGCACGAACGGATCGAGAGCATGGATTTCGGTATCAGGGACGACGTGGTTGGTGTCGCCGTCGTAGACACGTTCCTCGGGTACTTCCCAGTCGTATTCTTTGAGTGTGCGGGCCGCCCGTTGCTTGCGCAGGTTGCGCATCCGGGCATAGGAGACAAGAGCAAGGTCGAGCAAGCGGTCGAACTTGGGCTTGTTTTCCCAATAGAGCACGACCTTTTTGGCGTCGGTTTCAAATATACCGAAGTAGTCGGCTATCATTTCGAGCAGATAACTTGCTATCTTGTCGGTGCGGCCGCCTTGGCGCGATTCGAACATCCCGCCTTTGGTCGAAATGTAGGCCTGAAACACGCGATCGATTTCCGACGTGGTACGGGCGAACTTCACCTGCTCCACATTGATTGTCTGCTCCTCGTTCTGGAAGTGGACATCCTTGGGAATCTCTACATTTACCGTCTTCACATCAAGGCGAATGGCGTTCTGCACCCGACGGCGATTTTCGTTGACCACATCATCTTCGGTTTCGGGCAGCGTGGCCGATTTTTCATCCCCGTACAGTTCGGCAAGATACGCAATCGAGAACAACTTTGCGCCCCGTTCGAGTTTCCAATAATCGGAAGCTACGTCATACAGCACTTTGCGAAAGTCGGGACCGAGGTAATTGCGTTCTACATTGGGGCGGTCGACGTACACTGCCGGAAGCGCGACATTCATCAGGTCGGCGCGACGTGTAGCAGTGATTGTGTTCTTGAGAATATAGTCGGCATCGGCCGATACGATCTGAATCTTGTCCTTGGCTATATCGGTATAGACGTAGCCATAGTTCAGCAGGTCGCGGCGGTAATGCTTCTGCTCGGGCATTCGCAGTATACGTCCCACGGTCTGGATTGTGAACTGATCGCTCTGCAATTTGCGGAAGATGAGCAATACCGCCGCACGCGGACAGTCCCAGCCAAGGGCTATCGCTTCCTTGAACAGCAGCACTTGCGCGAGATTGTCGTGGCGTTCGAGCCCGTCGAGATTGCGTTTTTCTCCGGCGAGCCACACGGCGAGCCGGCCGTTTTCCTCGGTGATGTCGCACATCATTTTCAAGTAGAGCCGCACCTGTTCGGCGATAGCCTCATCTTCGGCGGTCATAGCCTCCTTGGTGTCGTTGGGCAGTTGAATCAGCAACAGCGGATTGATGTTCACTCCTTCGGCACGGTATTCCCCGGCAAGCTGATTGCGCTTGGCCAGGGCGGTCTTTATCAGTCGTTCGTTGAGCGACATCGGATTGGCGGCATCTATGTCGATATCGGGATTGAGCACCACTTCCTTCTTTATCATTCCGGCTTCAATCACCGCGCCGCGCTGCACTTTGTAGTAATCGTCGAAGCGCACGGTCTTGGGCGTGGCCGATACGCGCAGTTCCACCGCCGGGGCGATTCGCTCGAGCACGGCAGCCGACTTGTCGGCGGTCTTCGACCAAAACATATGTTCTTCGTCGATTATCGCCACGATGGGCAACCCGAGCACTTCGCGGGTGCGACGTGCTATCTCGTAGATGCTCGCACTGCTCTCCGAGTCGCGAGCCATTATGTTGCTGTCCTTGTTGACGCTCTCCCAGTTGACAAAGAGTATTTCGCCGGGCTGTATACCCTCCGAGGCGTCGAGTTCGTCGAACATCACCGGACGCAGTTTACGTGTTTCGCCAAAAGCCTTTTTGAGCGAGTCGTAGCTCTGAATATGAAGTTTGCGCGGGGCGAACCATATGAATGCGCACTCCTGCCAACGTGAGTCTCCGCGATTCTGCAACTCGTCGACAATATTGGCAAGCGCAGCACAGGTCATCACGGTTTTCCCGGCTCCAGTCGGCGCATCGAACACCACCTTGCGGTGCGTACCGCCTCGGTTGAGCTGATATATCACCTTGTCGGTGAGGCTCGCTATCGCCTCCTGCTGATATTTAAAGATTTTCATGCCTGCTCCTCCGTCAAGTATTTATCGCGCTTCTTGGGAAGAATACGCTTGTAAGTGTTGTAGATTGCTGCGGGAAGCGCCGTAGGTTCCACCTTGTCGGCCACCGGCTCGAACTGCTCGCGCCATGGATCTTCGCTCGGCGAGAATACATACACCTTGATAGGCGCATCCGCATCCACATCCATGTCGTATATCAAATCCACTATCTCCTCCACCACTTCTTCGCGGTAGATGACGAGCATCCGCTTGGTGCCGTCGTCGAAGTAGCGAAAAACCTGCGGATGCGTCTTCACGCCGCCGAATGTCTGCCGCTCCGCGTAGAGATTCTCTTTGATGCACAGCATATCGGTGGAGAGGTTGACGAGCTGACGCATATTTTTGGGCGAGCGCGAGCGACCGACGAACTCCGTACGATAGTAGCGCAAATTATTGCCGCTCAGCCCGGCCACGGCTTCGCCGTTGGGCTTGGTATAGCCTTGAATCACACGCTTATTGCGCTCGTAGGTCACGTTCTCGCAGATTCCATTCTCATTGTTGGTGCAAAGAATGCACTGTCGATGCCCACCATCCTCGGCATTAAGCTGCATCACAGCATGCAGCGTCGTGCCCGATCCGGCAAAAAAGTCGAGAACGGTTGAATCTTTATACTTATAAGTTTGGATAAGGGCAAAAATTAATGTGAATGGCTTAGGAAAATCAAATTTCCATTCAATATTAAAAGCAAGTAATTGTTTTTTTGCTATGTCATTAGAGTATTCGTTCGTAATGAAATCGATAGTCGACCTCTTCCGAACTTTATTTCTAAAGGTTATTCCATATGAACCGTTTGGCTGTTTTTCAAGAATGGCGTTAAGGTAGCCCTTAGTGTAAATTCGGCCATTTTTAAAGACTATCCACCCTTGACGTAAACCTTCTTCGAATAGGTCTCGCGACCAACGCCAAGCATAGTCTTTGGGAAGATGTTTTCCTCTTTTTCTTTCCTCGTACTTTTGTTTACTACCTCCTGGATAATAGATTGCACCTTCATACTCGATAACATAATCAAGTGAAGGAGAATAACTTATAGAGTTACAATCCAATGGTTGCTTTAAGTTATATCGACCTCGAGTATTTACAAATTCGTCCTCAAATTTGTAACTTTCATCCTCAAACGGCGTACCTGTAAAAATATCTTGCTCTCGAGAAGTATAACATATGACATAATCATGACTAACCATATAATTCAACGGCGTTTTACCACTTTTGGTAGTCAATCGAGGGAATATTGCGATGAAGTTTTGCTGACCAAAAATTTCATCACAAAGAAGTTTGAGGTTTGCTTGCTCGTTATCGTCGATGGAAATAAAGATAACGCCTCGGTCGGAGAGGAGTTTCTTGGCTATTTTCAGGCGCTTGGCCATAAAGGACAGCCATTTGGAGTGTCGATAGGAATCCTCGGAGTCGACAAAGGAGTCGTTGTAGACAAAGTCCTTGTTACCGGTATTGTACGGCGGATCGATGTAGATTACATCAATCTTTCCTTCGTGGGTATAGGCAAGGGTCGACAGCGACACCAGGTTGTCGCCTTCAATTATTAAGTGATTGGGTATTAGCGTGTTATCACCTGGGGGGGGTAATTATAGCCTTGTCGCGAACCTCGCACAGCACAGGCAATTCGTCGCGCAGCCGATCTTCGATGGCTTCGGGTTTGTCTTCCCAGACGAGGCCGTAAGTCTTCGTCTCGTTGAGCAAGCCGAGCAATGCGCTTCGCTCGTCGTCGGTCAGCCCTTCAAGGCTGCGGATGCGCTCCCGAAGTCGGTCTTTGTCAGTGGCGTTCATTGTGTTTGATTACAGTTTGATAAAATGATGCTTGAAGTGCGAAGTTAGCAATTATTTCCGAAATGCAAGCGCCAGCCCGGAGGAAATGTGCAGAATATTTCGAGCTGAGGTCTGCCAAAGCTGTATCAGACATGTCGGACAAGTCTGACCGGTCCGACACGTCTGAAATGTCCGAGACATCCGAGATATCTGATTCTCATTCGGCCTACTCTTTCCGTCCTTGGCGGTAGGCAAGCCTTGCACGGGTCATCTGCTCGCGGATGCCACCTTGTTCAAGAAACATCTGCTCTTGCTTCTTAATCAACCGTGCGAGCAAGTAAGTCGCTTGGTTGATCAATGTAATCGCCATATTGCACATCTCCTCGGCATTCATTCGTGGCAGCAATTCACGGTAACCGCCTACAAATTCATCGCTTCTGCAATACTCACGCAAGCGGTTATAGCGAGGATGGCCGGTGCTCCATTGCTGTAAATTACGTACTCGGAGATAATCTTCATAGTCGATCAGCAATTCTTCCAAACTCGCTTTGGCTACATTCGTGAGTTTAATCTCTGTTCCGGTCGATGTCGACGAAGCTTTGCTGCCTTCGGCAATGTTCTGCTTACCCGACCTTGCAGCCTGTATCATCTGATCGATAGTGCGGTCGCCTTTTGAGAGACAACGCCCTGTAAATTCAAATGTGAGGTCGTAGATAATCTCCGCAATCCGATAAACGCGCAGATTTCTATATCCGCCTCTCTTTGGCAAGAATCCGTTTTCCGACATAATGCGCTACAAATCAATCGTGGAGCTCGTAGGTGATGGAGTTGACGACGCGGACGTTCTTTTTGTAGGGAGTGTATTGGTCGCGGTCCTCGATGGAGAACTGGCCTTGCGAAGCGGTGACGATGCGGCCGATTTTGCTGTGCGAGTCGGCGGCGAAGCGCTCTGCCGCATCACGGGCAGCCTTGGTGGCTTCGGTGATCATCTCGGGCTTGATGTCGTTGAGCCCGGTAAATTCGTAGGTGGTGTGGTACTGGTAGTTGTCGGCCACTACGGCGATGCCGTCGCGCATCAACTGGTCCTGCTTCTCGATGAGCGAGCGCACGAGGTCGACCTTGGTGGAGTTGACCACGATGACGTTTGTGACGAGATAGCGCTCGCGGATGCCGTCTTGATTGTAGCTCACGGCCTGACGATCTTCCACCTCGGGCGGATTAATTGAAAATTCATCTTTGGTAAGGCCGTTCTCGGTGAGGAAGCGGGCGATACGCTCGTTGGTCGACTGAATGCGGCTGTAGATAGTGGTGAGGTCGTTGCCGAGTTCTTTGGTGACAATCGGCCACGTGACGAGGTTGGCGCTGACTTCGCGCTCAGAAAGGCCGCGCACGGTGACTTGTCGGCCGCGATTGGCGAAGTTGTCGATACCGCCTTTGATGCAAAGTCCGAGCAACAAAAGGCCTACTGCAATAGCAATTCCCGAAATAATTTTGGATTTATCCATAGTCGTAAATGTTTAGAAGGTTTGTATGAAAGTGTTTTTGCCTTATTAAGGTCATTTTATCTTATGACACCTCACCGCCCGATAAGTTTAACGCCGCAACAAAAATTTCGACCTATCCGCCGATGAATTTTTCAATATTACATAAAATGTAATTACAAAATATGTAATCACAATTTGTGTAATTACATTTTTTGTAATAACTTTGTCCGTAACTAAAAACTACTCTATGGAAACACCCTTTGTTTTTGGCAAAATAGCTACTGATGAGAACTTTACTGACCGAGAAATGGAAACATCTCACTTGGTAAAAAACTTCATATCGCTCATCAACACCATTATAATATCACCGCGCCGCTGGGGGAAAAGTTCGCTCGTCAATAAGGCCGCAACTGCGGCTATGGCCGAGGACAAGAACTTGCGCATCTGCACTATCGACCTGTTCAATGTCCGAAGCGAAGAACATTTCTATTCACTGTTGGCACAAAAAGTGATAGCAGCCACATCGACTCGCTGGGATGAGTCGGTGGAAATAGCCAAGGCGTTCTTCTCACGGCTCGTGCCTAAAATTTCAATCGGCACCGATCCGATGAACGAAGTTTCCATCGATTTCGATTGGGACGATGTGAAGCGCAGCCCTGACGAAATTCTCGACCTTGCCGAAAGGATCGCCGAGAAGAAAGGGCTGAAAATAGTAATCTGCATAGATGAATTTCAGAATATAGCGGAATTTACCGACCCCGATTATTTCCAGCGACGACTGCGCTCGCACTGGCAGACACACGGACACGTGGCATATTGTCTCTACGGAAGCAAACGGCATATGATGCTCGACGTGTTCACCGATTCATCAAAACCGTTTTACAAGTTCGGCGACCTGATGTTCTTGGGCAAAATTGACACGCCGTATCTTGTAGACTTCTTCAAAAAGCGCTTCACCGATACCGGCAAAACAATTGAAGATGATGCTTGCCGACTGATTGCCGACCTTGTGGACAACCACCCCTATTACGCTCAGCAACTTGCACAACAGTCGTGGCTGCGAACGAGCGATAACTGTGATGTTGCGATTGTCCGCGAAGCACACGCTTCATTGGTTGAGCAACTGAGTCTGCTGTTCGTAGCGATAACCGAAACGCTCACCACGCAGCAACTCAATTATTTAAAAGCAATTATAGCCGGAGAAAAATCGATAAGTTCAGCCGATACGATGCATCAATACGGCATCACATCCGCCACTTCGATTGCGCGATCAAAAGCCGCGTTGATTAAAAAGGATATATTGGATAACAAATCAAACGTTGTTTCATTTCAAGATCCGATTTACGCCTACTGGCTAAAGACTTCGTACTTCGCCAAGTAGCTCGATGTAGCGGGTGGCGATGGTGTGATAGGAGTAGCGATTGGCGGCGGCGAGGAGGGCTTCGCGACCGATCGGATGCTCAAGGGCGAGGTGCAGGGCTTCGCCGAGCGTTCGGGTAATGT
>CALKKU010000127.1 GCA_937995285.1 uncultured Bacteroidales bacterium
CCCGCCACACTATCCCCGCCCTGGGCTTCCATATAACGGGCTGCGCCACAAAGTTAATAAACAATTGTTAAGAAAACAATATTATCATAATTTTTTTATTGAAATCTTTCGTTTCTCCTATCGAAAATATCTTTGGCGCTGAAAGCCAAAGTCTCAGAAAGAAATCGTACCTTTGTAATCAATCTAAGGATGAAACGACTGAGAATTATTACGACACAATAGCCAACCCCATGGACACTAAGACACTGGAATTTGTAACATACTGCATAAGCAAACTGGCGCAGGTGCTTAAATTGAGCCAGCGCGAAGTTTACCGCCGACTTAAACAGTCCGGGATTCTGTACGATTATATCGTGCCGTCGTATGATGTGTTGCATACTTTCAGTTCACGTTATCTCGTAGAAGATCTTACGGACTATATGAAAGAGAAAGGAGTGCTCGGATAATAATACCTCATTTTGGAATCTTCATAACACAGTATTGTACATTGAGGGCATGCGAAACGCATGCCGCTACACCTGTCGTATTATATCAATTTATTTAATAACGCCGACATTTTGCGACACCTCTGTTTTATCTTGTAGGCCTAATTTTGACATTACGAAAATAAGGCCTTTTCAACCGAACAAGTCATCTGCGACGATTACTTTCTGAACCTTCCCACTGTACTTGCCATAGGCGAGGCCGTATGTGGTGACCAACGTCAGATGTATCGTCTGGCGTTGATTGAGCATTGATTTAAGGGCTTCTATTCTATTCAGCAACTTTTGTTCTTCGGACTTATTGATGGAATACTCGGTTGCCGAGAATTTCATCTCACAAAGATTTACGATATTGTCATCGCGAACGATTAGCATATCTATCTGTGCACCTGTTTTCTCGTCATCACCTCGCTGATTAAGCGATGAGATAGACGACCTAACACCTTCTATACCCAATGCACGCTTTATTTGTGCGACGTGCTGCCAACAAACTTGTTCGAACGCCACACCCCTCCATGATCTCATTACATCCGAAGTAATGTTGTCATTCATAAAGTTGGCTTCCTTTTGGTTGGTTTCCACATATTTCAGCCAAAAGACGCAGAAATTATCAATAAGTTTGTAATATTCCTTTTGACATTTTCCATACGGAACATAGCGCACTATAAAATCGCTTTCTATGAGCGTGGCGAGTGTATTGCTCAATCCGCCGCCAAGCGGAAGATCCGTTCCTGTCGATATTTCTTCGCGCGTAAAGCCGTAATTACGTGAGGCAAGGAATCGGATTATCTTCTTGCAATCTTCCGCATTGCTGAATATTGCCCTGAACAAGCGATTAAATTCGTCTTGAAGTCGCGGCTTTCGCCCGAAGAGAATCATATCCGTATTCTTCTCGAAACTGTACCCTTTGCGAAAGTAACTCAGATAATATGGAATGCCGCCGAACACCATATAGGTTTGCAGGATGTCGTAGCGAGACAATTTTATACCTTCGTGCTCAAAGAATTGTTCACACTCGCCGAGCGTAAACGGAGATACCTTGATTTCGCAAGTCAGGCGACCGTAAAGGCCGCCTTTGCTTTGCGACAAGTTATTGAGGATCCACGACGTGGCACTGCCACAGACCACGAGCATAATGTTGTCGCGTCCGCTGCACCAACCGTTCCAAAAATTTTCAAAGGCCGAAAGGAATCCGCTACGCGGCGTGTCCATCCACGGCAATTCATCTATAAATACCACTTGACGGCTCCCGTCATCAAGTTTTATCAAAAGTTGTTCAAGTTGATAAAATGCTTCCAACCACGATTTAGGCGGCTTGAAGCCCTCCAATCCGTGATTCAACATCGAATAGTAGAAACTTTCGAGTTGGATCTTCATACGATTTTTCTCATCAGCCAAATCCACAGGCGATATGCCGGTATGCTGGAAAGTCAATCTATCCTTAAACACCTGCTTTATAAGGAATGTTTTCCCTACACGTCGACGCCCATAGACAGCCACAAATTCAGGTCTGTCACTTCCATAAAGTCTTTCAAGTTCGTTTATTTCATACTTTCGACCTATTATAGTACTCATAATCACAGCGTTTAAGAAAAGACAGTTATTATAATCTGCCGCAAAGGTAGTAAAACAGCCGCGAACGGCAAAATATAATATACATATTCTGCCGCAGACGCACATTTTTCGCGTCTGCGGCAGAATTAACACACGATTTATGTATTTATCTTT
>CALKKU010000128.1 GCA_937995285.1 uncultured Bacteroidales bacterium
CGGCAGCGTCAGATGTGTATAAGAGACAGGTTTATTGTATATGCAATAACTAATTGGTATAATGCAGGTATGTGTATGAATGCATATAGCACATGTGTCTGATGCGCAATCTCTGCATCATTTCTTAATTATCGCTTGAAATATTTTATGTAATATATATGAAAATCAGTAAAGTGTGCAATGTGTTAATTTGTGCATATACTAATATTTCGAGTGTGTAAACGATGTGGTGCATTATTAAATTATGGTGTGATAGATTAATTCGAGGCGCTGCGTTTGTAAAATAGGAGTGCTGATTGCTAAGATAACAAGCACCATATTTGTAAATTTACAAAACTAAATTTACATTTGTAGGTGATAAATTAACTGGTGATTTGCAAAATTAAATTTATTAATCAAAAAGAATATGCACTTTGCCAGAATTTGTTGCCTAACGCATCTTTGTTCACGGCCATTATGATAAAATCATTGTTTGTCAGACATTTGACAGGAATTTATATTATACTGATACGTTCTAACTCAAAATTTAGTGGAGTTACGTCTGTTTTATTAAGATATTTCGATACTTTATGCGATACAAATGCAAATATTCAAATCTCAGCGACTTTATTAGCACCTAAATTGCTGTGAAATATAGATAATTTATTGATTTTCAGCGTGTGTTTGTCTATGAATTTGTTTGAGTAAATTTTGATAATATAGATGTTTTAAGTAAAAAATAGCGGCTATTGTAGATATTATTGTAATTTTTTCTCGTATGCAAGTCGTTCTCCCCATATGAATGATTGCTGATCACGGCACTCATAGCCTGATTTACTCAGCAGGTGTTGCATTACTATATTTTCTGTGCCTGTGTCAATTCGGATAGCGTTGATGTCTGATTGTTTAAACTCGTTTTCGATTAGCTGAAGCATCTCTGTTGAACAGCCGTGGCCACGGTATTCTGCATCTACTGCAAGTCTGTGTATAACACCGTATCTGTTACCGAACTTCCATATGTTGTTGAGCCGGTTGTATTCATTGTCGAAGTCGGTAAGATAAGCATAGCCTATAATCTTGTCGTCAACGGTAAAGATTCGTGCTCCGCCATTGCTTATGTCATTCATTATGTCATCGTGTGATGGATAGCCGTCAAGCCATTGCACAAATCCCATGGCACGTTGAAACGCACGAGCCGAGTTCATTATCTCTAAAATACGTTCTATATCGCAAAATGTAGCTTCTATTATTTCCATGAGATAATTAAATTTCCTTGATTCCAAGTGATTTGAAGTATGTGTATGCACCGTCGTAGTACTCCGGTAGCCTTGTGGAATCCTCCCAAAAGCCTTCGGAGTTCAATCGGTTATTGCCCTTCGGGACGCATATTACGATTCCTTGTCGAGCTCTTGTGAGTAGAACTCTGTATGCATTGAGCATATATTTTTGATTATCTTCATTGTTCTCGGATATCCACTTGTTTTTACTGAACTTGTAAAAATGCCATGAACCATTCTCATATCTCATATCGGCATCCCATAAAATGCAGGCGTAGTCCAATTCCAAGCCTTGAACTTGAATCTCGGTCGCCGCCTCTTCGAGATAGTTTGAGGAGCGTATATCTGTTTTGTCTTCCAAGAACCAATGAACAGCGTTTTCATCATCGGGCGCAAGAACATTTACGGCTTGTGGTTTATATCGAGCGGCTACTTTAGTCACAAGGATCCCGGTCCGTTGAGAACCTCGAGCTTTTGCGCGAAGCCATTTGCGAGCTTCATTAATATCACGAGTTAATCGCACCGGATAACCTTTCTTTTCTACATCAAGATATAATGATTGAGCAGAAATGCTATCAGTAGCTAATGTAGAATGAACAAAAGACGATAAAGTTTCGGCTCTAAAAGATCGCAGGCTGACGGCCAAATGTAAGTCGCCTGAAAATGTTACTCTTTTGTTATCCTTCAATAGGTCGTTGACTTTACCCTCGGCATATTCAACTTCTGTAAGTTTGTCGGAAATATATACATTCCAATAAGTATATTCTTCGTTCAGTGCTTTAATCCATTCGGAAATGCCTGCTTCCCCTGTATTGATTTCCTGGCCGCCGCCGACCAAGCATACTATAACAGCCCAATCTTCTCGTTGATCTAATGACCAAATTAAAAATGAGGCTTCAGAAACCGGAAAGTTTGGGACTTTAAGCTTATTACCATAGGTGCCGCCGCGTCGCAGGTAATAAGAAAGACGTTTGTGAGTCCACGAGCGTTGTGCTTCATCAAATATGGCTACATGTTCAACCTCGCCGTAGCCTGTTTCGTCAACTTTGACTGCCTTAGCAGGATCGATTTCGAGACGATTGTTTCTTACCGGATTTACAATCTTAGCAAGCATATTGTCTCGGTAACGGTGGATGATTTGTATAAACTCTTTCACTTCACGGCGTGAATCGGAAAGATTCTTTTTTTCACCGCGCTCGTTACACTTAGTCTTGTTATCCTTAGCAAGTGCTTCTGTCAGAACGGCAACCAATGGCCCATTGCCCGAAAGATAAACAGCTCCATTGCTTTTATCCATTCGGCCGTCTTTGTATGTTTGCTTAATCGCTACATCAAGACCGACAAGAGTCTTTCCCGCTCCCGGTACACCGGTCACAAAGCAAATGCTCTTCTCACGATTCTGTTTACTTTGTTCTATAATCTCAAGGATGTATGCGGTAGTTCGATCTGTTGACACTTGGTCCGCTTCGTGTCGAGTGATGTCTTCCACTGAATGATTTTCGTAAAGCGAACGAGCTGCTTCAATAATTGTTGGTGTGGGGCTATACGGACTTATCAGCCAGTTCAGTCCCCACGATTCAGGATTATAAGAGTCATCGTGGCCAACTTTTACAACGCTTTCTATCACTTTGCGAAGTGCACCTTCTCCGGTAATAATCGGGTTATAAATTTTGTCGTCGTATGCTGATTGTTGAATACTTAGCGACTTTAATTCATATTTGGTCGGAATTAAAATCGGTACGATGGGTCTATCGGCACTGTATAAATGAAAATTCTTCAAATCAAGAGCATAATCCAATACCTGTTCCAAGTCAGATTGCAAAGCCTCTTTCTTGCCAACCTTAAATTCGAGGCAAAAAATGATACCCTGAATCAGTAATACAGCATCTATACGTTTGCCAAGTCGCGGAATGTCATATTCAAAAAATATGAAAGCATTGTCATCGTCTTTCCATGGCGACAACACCCTCTGCATAATTTCAATTTCACCCATCCAAGCCTCATTAGTAGACGTCTGATCAATTCCGTGGAATGAATCGACTATACGGCCTAAAATCTCAGGAGGATTCATTGACAAGAATTCTGAAATACTTGACTTGAACAGGCAGCGAGGATGTTGGGTGTTTTTAGTCATTTAAGGATAAGTTAAGTTCGGATTCTATTTAATTACATCCCAAAGTTATGAAAAAAATTGTAAGAATGAGCTAAATATTTAGAGAAGTTAAATTTGAACACAATACTTTGTGCTTGCTGGTGCGCAGTTGAACAATGGTTATAAATCACTT
>CALKKU010000129.1 GCA_937995285.1 uncultured Bacteroidales bacterium
TCTTCAGATTGGTTATCGAGTGCTTGAAGTCGGATATCGACAGATAGTAGCAGCCGAGCTCGTAAGGCGCTTCGTAGCGGTTGTATTTGGCGGTGGCGTCTTTCAGCACGTCGACGGCGCTGTCGCCCTCGCCGCCCTGAATCAGAGCCCGGCCGCGCCCCACGCGAGCCTCATAATTGAGCGGGTCGAGTCGCAGAGCTTTGTCGTAGTTGGCAAGTGCCGGAGCATAGTCCCAGCCCTCGCGCAGGCAGTCGTCGCCCATCGACACATATTCGCACGCCAATTGCGACAGCAGCCGCTGCTGCCGTGTCAACTCCGCGCGAAGTCTGTCGGCTTCGCGCTGCGGCGCGGTCAATTCGTAGAGCTTGTATGACACTGCGCGTTGGAACACGCGGTTGCGCGTTTCGTCGCGCGCCTCCACGGCCTCGCCGAGGGCTTTCAATGCTGCCGTGAAATCGCCTTTGTCGAAGGCTTTGGCCGCCTCGGCATACAGCGAATCGGCACGGGCGCTTTTCATCGCAGCCGCTACGAGCATAGAGTCGTTGAACGACTGCGAGAACTCCGCCACGCGCGGGTTTACATATATGTCGCGGTCGCGCACCGGCGACGACAGCGTTATCCCTTCGAGCGACGTGCAACGGCTCAGAGCCACATAACTCTGTCCGCCGGCAAAAGCTCCTTCGCCGAAGTCGATGTTGACATGTTTGAACGTCAATCCCTGGCTCTTGTGTATTGTCAGCGCCCATGCGAGTTTCACCGGGAACTGCTTGAACGTGCCCTTCACCGTTTCGACGATCGTATGTTGCTCCTCGTCGTAGGTGTAACTTACGTTTTCCCACACCTCGCGTTCGATGGTGTGCGCGTCGCCGTTTTCGAGCGTCACCTCTATTGTGTCGTCGTGGAGCGCCGATACTCGGCCGAGCGTACCGTTGACCCAGCGGTGATTCATATCGTTGCGGATGAACACCACCTGTGCTCCGACCTTCAGGACGAGTATGCCGT
>CALKKU010000130.1 GCA_937995285.1 uncultured Bacteroidales bacterium
GATCGATGCCAAGTGGTATCCGCAGGTGGCCGAGGGTATGCGTATGGCCGTCACGGGCGGTACATGTCGCCGCGCCGCCATTCCGGGCATCGAGGTGGCCGGCAAGACAGGTACGGCTCAGAACCCTCACGGCAAGGACCACTCGGCCTTTATGGGCTTCGCGCCCTACGACAATCCGCGCATCGCCGTGGCGGTGTATGTGGAAAACGGCGGCTTCGGTGCCGTCTTCGGTGTGCCCATCGGCTCGCTCGTTATGGAAAAATATCTGACCGACACCATAGCGCCGTCGCGTCAATATATGGAAACTCAAATGCTCACAACGCACCTCACCTATGCTACAAAGACAAAACGATAGAAACCCGTCGGTGTTCCGCAACCTCGACTGGACGTTGCTCATCATCTATCTGCTGATGGTGGGCGCGGGCATTGTGAGCATCTATGCGGCGTCGTATGACTTCGATAACGCGTCGATGTTCTCTTTCGACGAGTTCTCGGGCAAGCAAGTGCTGTGGATAGGCCTCGGCCTTGTCCTCGGCCTTGTGGTGTTGCTCACCGATGCCCGAATGTTCGAGACGTATGCCTATCCGATATACCTCGGTATGCTGTTGTTGCTGCTGATAACGCCGTTCATAGCCCACGACATCAAGGGATCGCGCTCGTGGATATCGCTCGGGCCGATGAGTTTGCAACCGGCCGAGTTTGCCAAGTTTGCCACGGCGTTGGCGATGGCAAAGCTCTTCAGCGGCTACAACTTTGTGCTCAATGCCAAGCCCGGCAACTATCTGCGGGCCATTGCCATAATCGTGGTGCCGATATTGTTGATATTGGCGCAGAAAGAGACCGGGTCGGCTTTGGTGTTCATGTCGTTGTTCTTCGTGCTCTATCGCGAGGGCATGAGCGGCCTGATACTCTTTGCCGCGGCCTTTGCGGTGGTCATCTTTGTGGTGACGCTGAAATTCACCGACGCCATGATGTTCGGCCTGCCGACAGGCGAGTTTGTGGTGCTGCTGTTGCTGATGTGTGTCCTTATCGGCATGTCGATGATGTACAGCCGCCGCTTTGAGATAGCTCGCAACCTGTTCTTCGGCTTCGGCGGATCGCTGACGGTGATGTGGCTGTTTGCCGGTCCGATGCACGTGGCCGTACCGGGACTTGCCGTGATGATATCGCTCGTGGTGGTCGGCTGCGGCTACCTCGTGTTCGAGGCCTTGAAGAGCCACTGCATGAAGTTGTTCATCCCCATAGCGACGGCACTGCTGTCGATCGGCTTTATGTTCTCGGCCAACATCGCATTCGACTTCCTGCAGCCCCACCAGCAGCAGCGCGTGAAAGTGGTACTCGGCATTGTAGAGGACTTGCGCGGCGACGGCTACAATGTGAATCAGTCGAAAATCGCCATCGGTTCGGGCGGATTTGCCGGCAAGGGCTTTCTCAACGGCACGCAGACCAAACTGAAGTATGTGCCCGAGCAGCACACCGACTTCATCTTCTGCACTATCGGCGAGGAAGAGGGTTTCGTCGGTTCGGTGGCGGTGATGGGCTTGTACCTGGCCTTGATATTGCGAATAATCTCGATAGCGGAGCGCCAGCCGCGACCTTTCGGCCGCGTGTTTGCCTACTGCGTGGCATCGTACTTCATATTCCACTTCTGCATCAATATCGGTATGGTCATCGGACTTTGTCCGGTCATCGGCATTCCGTTGCCTTTCTTCAGCTACGGCGGCAGTTCGCTGTGGGGCTTCACCATATTGCTGTTCATATTGCTGCGCATCGATGCGGCTCGCAAGAGCTACATATGATGACTGGGTGAAACACACGTTTAATCAGATAAAAAACATTTATTAATTATATCATATTTATTCATATCATGAAGAAACTTTTCTTTTCTTTATTGTTGACAGTCCTGTGTGCAGCGGGGCTGAGTGCGCAGGTGGTCACATCCGAACCGCCTATCATCACACAAAGTTCTACGGGCATCGTGCTGACCTATCATCCCGATTCGCCCGAATCCAATCAGGCGCTCGCCAATCTCTCGGCATCCGAGGCGGTGTATGCCCACATCGGCCTCATCACCGACAAGTCGACCGGCCTGAGCGACTGGAAGTACGCCACCACGTGGCTCGACAACTCGGCCAAGTACAAACTCACCTACGTGTCGGCCAACACCTACACCCTCGCCATCGGCGATCTTCACTCATACTTCACCGCACTGCCTGCCGGTGAAAAGGTGCAGAAGATTGCTCTTGTGTTCCGCAACGCTACGGCGAGCAAGGAAGGCAAGACCGCATCGGGCAGCGACATCTTCGTCGATGTCTACGACGACGGCTTCAATATGGCCTTCACATCGACCGTGTCGGACGGTGTCGTTCAGGTGGGCTCGTCGGCCAACTTTACAGTTGCCGCCACCGAGGCTTCGACGCTGACGCTGAAAATCAACGGCACTCAGGTGACAACGGCATCGAACGTGACACAACTGAAGTACACCCACAACTTCACCGCCGGCGGCACATTCAAGTTTGAGGCCACGGCCACAAATGCAGCCGGCACCACACTCACCAAGAGTATGACCGTGACGGCTCCCGATCCTTCGGCTCAGGTCGACTATCCCGGCGGTGTGCCTCATATGGGTCCCGTGGCCAATGCCGACGGCTCGGTGACATTCTGCCTCGCCGCTCCCGAGAAGTCGCAAGTGATTCTCGTGCCGTCGTGGGACGACTATGCCGTCCTCGACAAGAACGTGATGGCCTATCAGGACTATGAAGGCTATCGCTACTTTTGGATTACCGTGAAAGGTCTCGACCCCGCTACGCCTTATCCCTACTATTTCCTTGTCGACGGCAAGACCAAGGTCGGTGACCCCTATGCACGCCTTGTACTTGACCCCTACAACGACAAATACATCTCCTCGACCGTGTGGCCCGAGCGCCCCGCATATCCCTACGACCGCTTCAGCGATGTGATGCTCGCCGTATATCAGGGCAATCTCGAAAATGATTTCAAGTTCAGCGACTTCACCATTCCCGACCACCACAGCCTTGTGATTTATGAAATGCTGTTCCGCGACTTCACCGGTACGGAAGGCCGCGCCAATGCCAACGGCACTGTGCGTGCTGCCATAGAAAAGATTCCTTACCTGGTCGACCTCGGCGTGAATGCCGTGGAACTGATGCCTATTATGGAATTTAACGGCAACAACTCGTGGGGCTACAACACCAACTTCTATTTCGCTCCCGACAAAGCCTACGGCTCGCCGCGCGACTACAAGGAATTTGTCGAGGAATGCCACCGCAACGGCATCGCCGTCATCCTCGACATCGTGTTCAATCAGAGCGACGGCTTGCATCCCTGGTACCAGATGTACAACATCGCCTCTAATCCGTTCTACAACGCTGTGGCTCCGCACGACTACAGCGTGCTCAACGACTGGAAACAGGGCAATCCGCTGGTGCAGCAGCAATGGGACGACGCACTCCGCTATTGGATGACGGTGTATAATGTCGACGGCTTCCGCTTCGACCTCGTCAAGGGTCTCGGCGACAACAATTCGTACGGCGGCGGCACGGAGGCTCTCAACCGCTCGCGCATCGAGCGCATGAAGCATCTCCACGCCGTGATTTCTTCTGTGAAAGCCAACGGCATCCACATCAATGAAAACCTTGCCGGCGCATCCGAAGAAACTCAGATGGGCAACGACGGCCAGCTGCAGTGGGCCAACTTCAGCAACAACTCCATTCAGTTTGCCATCGGCGAGAGCGAGAACGGCAACGGCGGCCGCCTCAACCAACTCTACAAGAACTATGGTCGCCCCTCGGGCTCGTATATCGCCTATGCCGAGAGCCACGACGAAGAACGCGTGGGCTACCGCATCTCGAAGAACGCTCCCGAAGGTATGCGCAATTCGACATACGCATCGCGCCGTCTGGCTATGCTCGCAGCGCACTTCCTGCTCACTCCCGGTCCGAAGATGATATGGCAGTTCGGCGAACTCGGTGCCAACCAGACCACCAAGAACTCCAATGGAGGCAATAACACTTCGCCCAAGCGTGTGATCTGGAGCAATCTCGACAATCCCGACTATGCAGCTCTCCACGACGCTTATCGCACCATGCTGTGTCTGCGTCGCGACAATCCCGAACTGTTCGACGCTTCGACCACATACACCATCCGCAATCTCGGCGGCTCGATGACTCTCCCGCGCTCTATCGTGCTCTGCAACGGCGGTAAGGAAGTCGTTGCGTTCATCAACGCCAACACTTCGGGCGACGACAAGGAGTTCAGCGTGGCTACGTCGCTGCTCTCCGAATCGAACGCACAGCTGCTCTACGCTTCGCCCGACGTAACTCCGACGCTCACAGGTTCGGGCACTGTCAACGTCACTCTCCCCGCCAACTCTATGGCTATCTATGCCACTAAGAGCGTACTGGGAAATGACGACGTTGTGGCCGATGACGTTGCAGCGCCTGCGGTAACTGTTCGCGGCGGTGCAGGTTGCATCATCATCTCGGGTGACTACACCGAGGCTGCGGCCTACACTCTCGACGGCCGTTCTGTAAGCGGCTTCGACAACCTCGCCGCCGGCGTCTACATCGTCCGCGTCGACAACTCGACCTTCAAAGTCGTCGTAAAATAACGCGACTTTCTATATCAACAACAAGCCGTGCCCCGATCCCCGAGGCACGGTTTGTCATATTAGCGAGTTTTTTGTTTAAATATTCACTTTGCAAAAATAAGTGCGAATTTTCTTGCATTTTGATTTTCTGTGACTTACCTTTGCAGTGATATATTCTCTTAATCCCTGAATCTCTATGAAAAAGATTAGTTACATTGTGCTGCTTGGAATATGCGTAATGTTGGCGGCATGTGAAAAAGATCCGGTGATATCCGGTGCACCTCCGGAACAAATATATTTAGAACTTTTCAATGAAAATGGCGAAAACTTGCTTGATGAAAATGTTGAAGGCAACATTGTAGGAACGAATATCAAGTACGTTCGCGAAGGGGAACACTCGGCAAACTATGTCAAATGGGAGCGTCCCGGCGGTACGGTTGTCGTCACGCTGCATACGTATGAAATGTATTATTCGGGACATAGTATTATGGCTACTTTGCTTAATTCGGGCGTGGACGATAAGTTCAATTTCAAATTAATTCTTCAGCGTCCTGCGGTTGAGTATGATGTGTCAATTGTGCAGCAAGGTAATAATAAATCGGGATGGCATGTGCATGCCTATGTAGATGGAGAGGAAGTGCCGTTGACATACGGTCGCCTTACAAATACAATTTGGATAACATTACCTGATGCAAACGAATAATACATTATTCAAAGTCGCCGTAAAATAACGCGACCTTCTATATCAAAAAGCAAGCCGTGCCCCGATTCCCGAGGCACGGCTTTATTAATATTGTTGGAATATATGTCCTGTCGGCTTGTATGGAGGGTGTCGCTGCATGCGTTCCGCATGTCTTTAATGTACAAGACGCTGTTATATAATTAATTGAGCGCTGTCCAACAGCTGGCGGGCCGAAGGCTCGCCCCTACCTTTGCCGGCTTTTGCCGGCATTTCAATACGTCAATTTATCGTCGAGGCGTCTTCTCCACTCGGAATTATCAGGCTCGTCGGAGTTGCAGCCGATAAATGCCAGGGTGATTGTCGCGCCGAATAACAGTTTTTTCATTGGCAGTGGATTTCGTGGTTTATTATTGTAGATGAATTTGTTTTCGCAAATGTATGAATAATTTGCGATACTCGCAACAACGCTATGAAAAACTTTACTGATTTTTTGGTATTTCGGGAGGTTGATGTTTTTTGTACTTTTGTTGTGTAAAATCAATTGATTATGAAAAAGATAACTGTTGTACTATTGATGCTTGTTTCAGCGACTTCCGTCGGGGCTGAGACTCTCGCGGGTGATGACTTCTTGAAGTCTCTCGAAGGAACGTATATTGAATTGTTCTCGCCGCAGACGTGCTTGGGCGCAGAGTACGATGATTTGTGGCGCTCGGAAGCTGCAAAATATGTCGGAGAAGATATGGCCGGCGATGCCGTATCGCAGCTCGTCGGCGCTTGCACGGGAAGTGTCGTCGGTGACGATGCTGTGGCAGCTTATGCCGAGAGCGGAACGCCTCGTTTCTGCTGCTCGTTTACTCATGACGTGACAAAGGTTTCATTCGATGGTAATCGGATTTCGGGCGTCGATGTGCAAGGCTCGGAAGTATTCGGACACAATTATCATTTCGTCGGAAATGATGCCGACGGTAACTACATTTTTGAGAGCGACGACGATAACGCCGATGAATTTCGCTACTTCTGGATGCGCCCCGACAGCCCTGTCGCGACGTATCATATAGAATTTCGCTACGGTAGCGATGCGGAGCAACTCACACAGTTGATGTCGGGCAAATATGCCTTTTGGATGGCGTCGGGCGTCAGAGAGGGGCATACCGACGAATACCGCAACAGCATAATTCTCTTCATCGGCGAGAACCTCGGCAGGGAATAATGATGTTGCCCGAATGGAAATTATTCGGTATCTTTGCAAGTTATGGTAGAAAAGAATATCGAGATAAAAGGGGCTCGTGTCAACAACCTCAAAAACATTGATTTGACCTTGCCGCGCGGTCGGTTTATCGTCATCACCGGGCTGTCAGGCTCGGGCAAATCGTCGCTTGCGTTTGATACGCTCTATGCCGAGGGCCGTCGCCGCTATGTGGAAAGCCTGTCGGCCTACGCGCGTCAGTTTCTGGGCAAGATGACCAAACCCGAGTGTGACTTTATCCGCGGTCTGCCGCCGGCGGTGGCCATAGAACAGAAGGTGAACACGCGCAATCCGCGCTCCACCGTGGGCACGTCGACGGAGATTTACGACTACATCCGCCTGCTCTACGGCCGCATCGGCGTGACGTATTCGCCCGTGTCGGGATGTGTGGTGAAGAAGCACACGATCGAGGATGTCGTTGCCGCCGCGATGACTTTCGATGACGGTACGCGTATTGCAGTAGTGGCTCCGGTAGATGTGCCCGAAGGCCGCTCCACGGCCGCTCAGCTCGATATTCTCGCCAAGGAAGGATTTACCCGCGTGGTGATTGACAATGAATTTGTTGACATCGCCGATGCCGCAGCGGACGGTCGCATCGCCGAGGCAAAGACCGTCGATGTGCTTATCGACCGCCTGGCCGTGGCTCACGAGGGCGATGAACTGTCGCGATTGGCCGAATCGGTGGAAACGGCTTTCAGTGAGGGCGGCGACCGCTGCGCCTTGCTCGTGTTCAGAAGCCGCACCGATGTGGAACGGCTCGACTTCTCCAAGCGCTTCGAGGCCGACGGAATGACGTTCGTGGAGCCTACCGATCAGATGTTCAATTTCAACAATCCCTACGGAGCCTGCCCCGTGTGCGAGGGCTTCGGCAAGGCCCTCGGCATTGACGAAGGCTTGGTCATTCCCGACCCGAGCTTGTCGATTTATGATGACGCCGTGGCGCCGTGGCGCGGCCCGATGATGAGCGAATGGAAGCGCGATTTCATCCGCCGTGCGGCGGCACTCGATTTCCCGATTCACCGCCCGTATCTGAAACTGACGCCGTCGCAGAAGGATTTGTTGTGGCACGGCCGAGGCGATTGGACGGGGCTCGACGGCTTCTTCGACTGGATGCACTCGCAGATGCACAAGATACAGTATCGCGTGATGTACTCGCGTTTCCGCGCCAAGACCACGTGTCCCGAATGCCGGGGCACTCGCCTGCGCCGCGATGCGCTGAATGTGAAAGTGGCCGACACTACGATTGCGCAGCTGGTGACGATGCCTGTGGTGAAGTTGCGCCGATGGTTTGCCGAATTGTCGCTCTCGGAACATGATATGAAGGTGGCTCGCCGCCTGCTCACGGAGATCAACAACCGCCTTGCCTATCTCGACGAAGTGGGGCTCGGCTACCTGACGCTCGATCGTCTGAGTAATTCGCTCTCGGGCGGCGAGAGCCAGCGAATAAACCTCGCCACCTCGCTCGGCAGCAGCCTCGTTGGCTCGCTTTATATTCTCGACGAACCGTCGATCGGGTTGCATTCGCGCGACACCGACCGTCTCATAGGCGTGTTGCGCAAGTTGCAGGCGCTCGGCAATACGGTAGTCGTAGTGGAGCACGATGAGGAGATAATGCGTGCGGCGGATATGATTGTCGATGTCGGTCCGGATGCCGGACGCCTCGGCGGCGAGATAGTCTTTGCCGGTACGCCCGACCAATTGCCGACGGCTACGCGCTCCTACACGGCCAAGTACCTGACGCATGCCATGTCGATACCGGTGCCGAAACATCGCCGCAAGTGGAACAACTACATAGAGGTGACGCACGCCAATGAGAACAATCTGCGCGACGTCACGGCACGTTTTCCGCTCGGAGTGCTTACGGTGGTCACGGGCGTGAGCGGTTCTGGCAAGTCGACGCTCGTGGGCAACATTCTGTACCGCGCTCTCGGCCGCAAGTTCGAGGTGACATCGGAAGTTCCGGGGCACTTCGGCGAACTCGGCGGCAGCCTGTCGGCTATCGGCGATGTGGTGTTTGTCGACCAGAATCCTATCGGCAAATCGTCGCGCTCCAATGCGGCCACTTATCTGAAGGCTTACGACGAAATACGCGCGCTCATGGCTCAGCAGCAGGGT
>CALKKU010000131.1 GCA_937995285.1 uncultured Bacteroidales bacterium
TTTTGCGTCATTGATTTATAATTTTTACTATTTCTATGAAAAAATCTTTACTTCTATCATTGGGAATCGCTACGGCGGCATCTGCTGTAGCTGTCGTTCCTAACGTGGTAAGTCCGACTAAAAGCAACAGCTTTAAGACTGTCGTTGCTCAGATGCCGACACAAGCGCAAGGCCATAGTTTAAAACGTCTGCATAAGGCAACCGGTAATACAACAGTTAATCCACAGCGGCTGCATCGTTCGGCATCTAAGGCCGCAGCACTTTCCGAAGGGCTTGTTCTTTCAGAGGACTTTGAAGGTTGGCCGTATCTGACGACAGAGAATGAGACTGACCTAATGTGGCTGCCTGAAGGTTGGTCGCGTGAGAGCGCAACTGCGACTGAGGATATTGACAAGTGGTCGTGCTCAACGACCGGTATGTTTATGCCCACGCCTACATCCGGCGATGTTATGATGTGCATCGGTTATTCAAAAGATGAAAAAGACGAATGGCTGCTAACTCCTGAAGTCGAAGTAGGTGAGGATTATATCCTCAAATACAACGCCGTTGTGCAACTGCTTTACATGGTTGATTATACGAAGTTGCCTGAAAAAGTTATAGCAACCGATTTGGAGGTATGGTTTATCCCGTCGGATGGCAGTGAAAAAGTCAAACTCTACTCGTATTGCGATCAAATTCCCGAACAGATAACGTTCGACGAATTGTATAACATGTCTTCGAGTGATTTCGAGAAAAACGTAATAAGTCTCGCTAACTTTGCCGGCAAGAAGGGTAAGATAGGTTTTCACTACGTAGGGGCAGACGGTGACTCTGTCTTCCTCGACGATGTGGCCGTGGGCCTTCCCGAATATGAAGCCGAACTGATGCTGCCGACTTCGACCCTCTATTGGGGCTTCGACAACACCGCCGATTTCGGTGCTCTCAACCTCCCGATTGCTGCGTATCCCGTATACGCCGACCTCACCTGGATGTGCTACAGCTATGAATCGGGTCAGAAGATTTCGTGGACTTTCCACGACCCCGCAACTAACGATTGGGGCTCGAAGGACGATGAAGAAGAGCTCACGCTCAACTATTCGCCCGACTACAGCAGCGACTTCACCAAACGCAGCAACCTCTACTATCCGCCTACAATGACCGGCGTCGCTCCCGGTTTCTCTGCCGGCAGTGTCACTGCTCCTTACACCTATCTCCAGGCCGGTGGCAAGCCCGAGTTTGAACTCACCGACGATAACGGCGATCCTTACATCTGGTCGACCGGTCTGCTGGCTTTCGATCAAAACAATGTTTCGTACGGTATCTACACCGTCGATGCAGAGTTCGGCGAACGCTCCACTCCTATCTTCGGCTACAACAAGAACGTCGACAAGTATTGGGAAGACTACACCAAGGCCGGCGATGATGAAGCCGATGTGCAGTCGCACCTCTTTGCCGTTGCCAACGTATACGTGCCCACCGAAGCCAACCTCGTTGTTACCGGTGCCAATGTGATCGCAGCCGGTATCGTCAAGGACGCAGCCGAGTTGACCCTCACTATCTATGCCACCGAGGACGGTTCTATCGATGAAATGCCCGTCATCGCTCAGACCACCTGCAAGGCTACCGATTTCCTCTATCCCGGCGGCAAGGACGAAGGTCAGTTGCAGTACTTCAACATTCCCTTTACATTCGATGCTCCCGTGGTTGTCAACAACGAAAAGTATGCGATGTATCTCTTCACGCTCAGCGGATTTGACGATGCCGAGAATGTGGAATATTTCGCCCCCGTGCAGTCGCTCGAAGCCGTACCAGGCATCACTTCTTCGTACATGGGTTGGGTATTCAAGAATATGACTTTCAACGGCGATACCGGTGTTTCGGTCAATGCAGCCGGTACATTCATGGACAACTATGCTCCCGCAGCGTTCGCAATCAACCTTCAGGCTTACTATCCTTGGCTCGACTGCGATACCGAAAGTGTTGAGATGGCTGCCGACGGCTCTGTCCCCGCCGTTGCACTCGGTTCGTACTACGACGGCGCAGATCTCGCCGTTGAAGCCCCCGAAGGTGTGAGCGCCAAGGTTGTCGGTCGCTACGATGAAGCTTCGCTCGTGATCGAGGGTATCGAAGGTCAGCAGGCTCAGAGCGGCGATGTGGTAGTGAAAGCTCCCGGCGTTGAGAAGACAATCGCTCTCAGCGCACCGGCCGGCGTCATCGATGCTACCACAGCTCGCGAATCGGCCGTGACAGGTACGTTCGATCTCACCGGCAAGGCTGTCGATGCAGCCGCAGCCGCTCCCGGCATCTACGTTCAGCGCCACGCCGATGGCACAGCCACCAAGGTAGTCGTGAAATAAAACGACCGAAGATCATAATGTTATAGTTCACGCGAGGCCGCGATCTGCGACCTCGCGTTTTTTATTGCGTGGGGTGATGGCTATGTCGGCGGGAATGATTAAATTTGTGACATTATTAAAGATTAACAATAACGATTATGAGTAAATTTCTGACTGAATTCAAAGAGTTTGCCATGCGCGGCAACGTGGTCGATATGGCTGTCGGTGTTATCATCGGCGGCGCATTCGGCAAGATTGTTACATCGCTCGTTAACGATATTATCATGCCCGTGATGGGTGTTCTCACCGGCGGTGTCAATTTCTCCGACAACAAGTTGATGCTCAAAGACGCCGTGGTGGAAAACGGCGAAACAATCAAAGAAGCCGTGTGGCTCCAGTGGGGCGCATTGGTGCAGAACGTTATCGACTTCATAATCGTGGCATTCTGTATTTTCGTGGCCATCCGCTTTATGAACCGCTTCAAGAAGAAAGAAGAAGCGACTCCCGCGGCTCCGGCCGGTCCTACTCAGGAGGAACTCCTCGCAGAGATTCGCGACCTGCTCAAAGATAACGCCGCCCGTAAATAATTATCGCCGCATCATCGGTTCGCTATGGCTTCGTTGATTTTCCTCATAGGATATATGGGATGTGGCAAGACCACTCTCGGTCATGCCCTTGAGCGTGCCGCCCGAGTGCGTTTTGTAGACCTCGACGAAGCCATCGAGCGGCAAGCCGGTGCGTCGACTTCGGAAATATTTGCCACGGTGGGCGAAGCCGCGTTCCGCGCTATGGAGACGCGGCAGTTGCAGTCGCTTATAGTGCAGGCCGATAGCGACGTCGCCGACGGCGAGGCGCTCGTAATCGCTTGCGGCGGCGGCACGCCGTGTCAGGACGGCAATATGTCGCTGATGAAGGCACACGGCGAAGTTGTGCTGCTCGAAGCAGATCGAGCGATACTGCTCCAACGCCTTTGGGAAGGCCGAGCCAAGCGTCCGCTGCTGGCCGATCTCGACCGCGATGAGATGGCACGCTATGTTGATGCCCACCAGTCGCAGCGTCAGCCTTATTATCAGCAGGCATCATCGCGATTCGATTCCTCGCGACTCGACACCGTTGACCAGATTGCCGAATCGGTGGCGCTATTTATCAAACAATATAATCTCACTCCACGCCAATGAGCCAATCGCCCACACCTCTTGAACAACCATGTGCTCCGCACACGGCGCAGCGCTCCATATCAATCGGCTTGCCGTCTGCTTCGGTCGCCGGCGAGCGCCGCTTCCCGCTCACGCCCGAAGGTGCGGCAATGCTTGTCGGTCGCGGATTCGACGTGAAGATAGAGCGCGGAGCCGCCGAAGTCATTCACTTCGACGACGAGGCCTATCGCCGTGCCGGAGCGCAGATAGTGCCGCGCCCCGAGGCTATGGCGTGCGATATGGTGTTGCACTTGCCGGCAATCAGTGCCGCCGATGCGCGGATGCTGCGTCGCGGCTCGGTGCTGCTCACGTTGCTTCATATCGAGCGGCAATCGCCCGAAGCACTTCGTGTGTTGCTCGAACGCAACACAATTGCAGTGGCCCTCGACCTCATAGCCGATGACTCGGGACACCGCCCGTTTGCCGATGCGCTGAGCGAGGTCGACGGACGTGCGGCCATCGCAATTGCCTCTTCGCTGCTTGCCGACCCGGTGCACGGCAAGGGAATATTGCTCGGCGGCGTATCTGGTGTGGTGCCGTGCGAGGTGACAATCATCGGCTCGGGCATCGCAGCCCGTTCGGCGGCTCTGTCGGCCTGTGGCCTCGGTGCCACGGTGAAGATGTTCGATAACGACGTCTACGGCCTGCGCGATGCCGGTATGCAGTTATCACGGCATGCCGTGATAACATCGGCATTCCACCCGCGAGTGTTCGCCTCGGCGCTGCGTTCGGCCGACATAGTGGTGGCCACACCCACAAAATATCCGCTTGAAATCGACGTGGAGATGGTCGATGAGATGAAGCGCGGTGTCATAGCGTTCGACCTCACCGGGCGTGAAGACCGATGTGTGTTCCCGTCGCTCGCTCGTGTTGACCTCGCCGTGGCTGCAGATGCCGACCGACGGCCCAACTCGCGTATTGCAGCTTGCTATGTCAATGCCGGCTCGGCTGTACCTCGCACAGCGGCAATGACGCTGACAACAACGCTGATGACACTGCTCGACGATATTCACCTGTTCGAGGGTATCGCAAACGCCCTCAAATTCAATCAAGGCCTCAGCCGTGCGGCCTACACATTCCTCGGTAAGCCGGTTAATGCCGATGTGGCGCGTATTCTCGGTGTGCGGCCGATCGATATCAACCTTTTTGTGCAATTCAACTGATTTATTATGGCTGTTAAGAGAAAATTCTATGTGGTGTGGGAGGGGCGCGAGCCCGGCGTTTACGACAGTTGGGACGATTGTTGGGAGCAGGTCGACGGCTATCCCGATGCGAAATACAAAGCATTCGACAGCCAGACCGCAGCCACTGAAGCATATCGCGAGGGTACGATCGACATAGAGAACTTCTTGAAAAAGCTAAAAGAGCGCAAATCGGCGCCGGTCGATTACAGTAAGATTCCCGGTATCCGCCTCGATGCCATCGCTGTAGACGGCGCTTGTGCCGGAAATCCCGGCAAGATGGAGTATCGCTGTGTGCGTGTGGCCGACGGTGTGGAGATATTCCACGGTGGCCCTTACGAGGGCGGCACCAACAACATCGGCGAATACTTGGCCCTGATCCATGCCTTGTCGTTGCTTCAGAAGCGTGGCAACACCGCAACACCTATATATACCGACTCGCGTACGGCCTTGGCGTGGCTGCGTCGCGGGCATTCCAATACCAAACTTGCCGCCACCGAGGCCAACGCTCCGTTGCTGGTCGTGTTGGAGCGTGCCGACGCATGGCTCGCCGCTAATCGGGTTGTCAATCCCGTGCTGAAATGGGACACTGACAATTGGGGCGAAATCCCCGCCGACTTCGGCCGAAAATAAAAATCACGTTTCGTTGTATCGCCGCGCAACGTGTAAAGAAAACGTCGATTTTTTTACACATCATCCGAAACGTGTAAAGAAAATGCGATTTTTTTTACACGTTCGAGCGACGTGTAAAATTTCTTTACACGTTTTTTTGATGCAAAAAAAGGCTATTCTACCGTTTCGATAAGAGCATCGGCCTTATCCGTAGTAGAATGGAATGCGTTGACTATAAGACTGAATAGTTCAATGTTGATGTAAAAGTTTTCTCGACCGAGTTTCATCTTTTCGAGAAGCCCGGCTTCGACCAGTTGATTGAGATATGAAATTGCGGTAGGTCGGCTTACGTTCAACTCATCTACAATGAATTCAATCTTTGTATAAGGATGTCTGAAAAGATTGTTGATTAGATCTTGAGAATAAATCTTTGGAAAATCAGTGCGGATGCGATGCTTGTATTGCATCATCAGTTGCGCAATTTTCTGTACGAATACAATTGTCTCGGATGCCGTTACTTCCACACCTTTGAGAATGAAAAGAATCCACTCTTCCCATTGGTGCGCGTTGTTGCCTGCATTGTCCCTGATGCTTTGCAACAAGTTGTAGTACTCAATCTTGTTTTGGTGGTAATGTGGGTATATTGTAGATCATATACGGGCAATCAGCAGTTGTTTATGATGCTTGCTATGTTAAATAACTGATTATTAATACAAAAGTAATATTTTTTGCTCAAATCCGACAAATAATTTGCGTAAAATTGCTCAAATCCGACAAATAATTGCGAGTAAATTGCGGTAGATACGTGATGTTGCCGATAAAAAAGCCGGCGAGGCCGTGTCGGTTGTTTGACACGGCCTCGTCGGAGGGTTGTCGCGATAATCGCGACGGCTTTATGCGATTAGTTGTCGATGGCGTCGACTTCGAGCGGTTCGTTGATGATTTCGTGCCAGGGCAGGCCTTGCTTGGCCACTTCGGCAAGGAACGGATCGGGATCGAATTCTTCGACGTTGTGCACACCGGGTTTGTTCCACTTGCCCGTGAGGAACATCATGGCACCCGTCATTGCCGGCACACCGGTAGTGTAGCTGACGGCCTGCATACCTGTTTCCTTGTATGCCGCTTCGTGCGAGCAGTTGTTGTAGATGTAGTATGTGAGGGGCTTGCCATCCTTGTTGATACCCGAGATGCGGCAGCCGATGGATGTTTCGCCATGATAGTTCTCGCCGAGGTCCTGAGGATTGGGAAGCACGGCCTTGAGGAACTGCAGCGGAACGATCTTGGTACCGTTGTAATCGATTTCATCAATGCGGGCCATACCGATATCTTGAATCACGCGCAGGTGTGTGAGGTATTCCTGACCGAAAGTCATCCAGAAGCGGGCGCGCTTGATTGTCGGATAGTTGAGCACGAGCGATTCGAGTTCTTCGTGATAGAGCAGGTACGATTCGCGCGGGCCGATGTTGGGATAGTTGAGAGGCTGATGCACTTCGAGCGGGCCGGTGGTTACCCACTTGCCGTCCTTGTAGTAGCGGCCGTTCTGGGTGATTTCGCGGATGTTGATTTCGGGGTTGAAGTTGGTGGCGAAAGCCTTGCCATGGTTGCCGGCGTTGCAGTCGACGATGTCGAGATAGTGCATTTCCTTGAAATAGTGCTTGGCGGCATAGGCTGTGAACACGCCCGATACGCCCGGGTCGAAGCCGCAGCCGAGAATGGCGGCCAGGCCGGCTTTCTCGAAGCGTTCGCGATAGGCCCACTGCCATGAGTATTCAAAGTGTGCGACGTCGCGCGGTTCGTAGTTGGCCGTATCGAGATAGTTGACGCCGCAAGCAAGGCAGGCATCCATGATGGTGAGGTCCTGATAGGGAAGAGCCACGTTGATGACCAGTTGCGGTTTGTGGCGGTTGAAGAGCGCTTTGAGTTGCTCCACATCGTCGGCATCGACCTGATCGGTGACGACATTCGGGCGATTGATAGCCTTTGCCACGGCGTCGCACTTGGCGCGATTGCGCGAGGCAAGGACGATTTCAGAGAACACTTCGGGGTTCTGCGCGCACTTGTGTGCTACGACGGTGCCGACGCCACCGACACCGATGATGATGACTTTTGCCATTTGATTTATTGTTTTAGAGTTTCAGACGTATTTTGTTTTCGCTCGACAGCAATGGAAGCAAATGTAAACAAGCCCAATGCTATGAGCAGTAGAGTGTTGCAACCGAGTACAAGATTGGCGAACGCTCCGGCATGCGCCGCGTCGACGCCATAGATGCCGAGGCCGAATATCACGGCCCACTGCCACGGCCCGATGCCGCCGTTGGACGGTACGCCCATAGATATGGACGACAGTACAAATGTGACAAGCACTGCCGACAGTCCGTGGTTGGAAATGACATCGGCTGTAAAGCCGAAGCCGTAGAACGCCACGACCATCTGGCCGAAGAAGCATCCCCAGATGCAAACGGTCAGCAGCAACCAACGTCCGCGCCCCGGCATTGTCAGCACAACCGAGAAGCCGTGCCACAAGTTGCGGGCGAGTGATTTCAGTTTGATGATCGGCTTGCTGTCCGATGCACGGAGGAGGATAAACCATACTGCGGCTACGGCAATCGCAATGCCGATCCACAGTAGGGGAGAACTGATGAAGTCGATGACCGAGCGATAGAGGGCTTCGTTCTGCATCAAGTAATCGACCATAGTCGACGATGCCACTACCAATGCGAGCAGCGTGAGCAGCGCCACGGTGACGGTGTCGGCCAGGCGGTCGGCCACCATCGAGCCGAATACTTCGGTGAACGAAGCGTGCTGCCGCCGAGCGATGTAGCCTGTGCGCCACACCTCGCCGAGGCGCGGGAAAACGAGATTGACGGCATACGTGCCGAATATGCTTAGTATCAGTGCAAATAGCGGAGCCTCGATGCCGAGCGCCCGAAGCTGTATGCGCCAACGCATAGCACGGAATATGTGCGAGAACACCGCGATGACAAGGCCGGTGGCGATCCAGCCGAATCGGCATTCGGTGCGTATCACGTGCCACATATCGGCAAAGTCGAAGTCGCGGAACAGCAGCCAACAAAGCCCCACGCTTATCACAAGCGGGATGCCGTACTTGAGCAGCGCGGCGGCCGGGCTATGAGTATCAGTCGTTGTAGATTTCAATTTGTTGATAAAATCGGGATGGTTTTATGTGCAATTCACCACAAAGTTAATGAATAATAAAGGGAAAATGGTTATCTTTGTCAAAATTTTTCATCATCGACATACATGAAAAGAACAACGTTGTTAAAGGCCGCTCTGTTGGCGACAGCGATCAGCGCCAACGGCGCCGTCGATTCGCCCGTGGCCGACGGATACGTGTCGCGCGGCCGGCAGATGCTGTCGCAGGGCAACTATCAGGGATGCATCGACCAGCTGTCGGTGCTCAACGTCAATGGCTTGTCGCCCGCTATGCGCGAGACCGTGCAGTGGATGCGCGTGCGCGCCGCCTATCTCGGTGCCGACAAGAGTGCATTGGCCGTCATCCGTGAATTTCTTGAATCCAATCCTTCATCGATCAATCGCGGCCGTGCGCATCTCTACGCAGGCAACTGTCTGCTTGCTACAAGTCCGGCCGACGCACTGCTCGAATACGAAAAAATAGAACCGGCGACGCTTGACAATGCCGATCACGCCGACCTCACATATCACAAGGCCTACGCCTTGCTGCGCCTCGGCGAATATGATCGTGCCGAGACGATGTTCTCATCGCTCTCTGCCGATGCCGTCTATGGTGCCGGCAGTCGATTCTATCTCGGCTACGTGGCATATACGCGTCACGACTACAAGCGTGCCAAACAATATCTGGAGCAGGCCGACCGACGTACATCGCCCGGAGCCGATGCCGACTACTATCTGGCTCAGATCTACTACATGGAGGGCAACTTCGACAAAGCGCTAACCGCTGCGAAAGCCCACCTCGGTAATACGGCCGCCGACACGTCGTTCCAAGCCGAAGCCTACCGCATCGCCGGTGAATCGCTCTTCGCCCGTCATCAGAATTCGCAGGCAATCGCCTATCTCGAAAAGTATATTGAATTGGCCGAGACGCCCGAGCCGTCGGCACTCTACATCCTCGGTACCAAAGCCTACCACGACCGCGAGTACAACAAGGCCGTGCGCTATCTCGAACCCGTCACCGCAGGCGACAATGCAATGGGGCAGAGTGCCTACCTGTTCATCGGCCAGTCGCTGATGGAAATCGGCGACAAGGATGCAGCGCTGATGGCTTTCGACAATTCTCTGCGCCGCGACTATGACCCGGCCGTGCAGGAAGCAGCCTATTACAACTATGCCGTGGCAAAATTTGGCGGCGGCAACATCCCCTTCGGCAGCAGTGTCAGCACATTCGAAGACTTCCTGCGTCGCTATCCCACAGGCCCGTACACCGCATCGGTTCAAGAATACCTCGTGTCGGGCTATCTCACCGACCGTAACTACGACGATGCGCTCGCATCGATTGAGCGGATGAAAAATCCCGGCAACAAGGTCCTTGCAGCCAAGCAGCAGGTCCTCTATGCCCTCGGCACACGCGCCCTGTCGACCAACGAGCCGACAGCCGCTCGCGACTACCTGAAACGCGCCGCCGAACTCGCCCGCTACGACAAGAAGGTGGCTTATGCCACTCAACTCTCTCTCGGCGAAGCGCAGTATCGTCTCGGCAACTACGATGAGGCGGCAAAGGCAATCAAATCCTACCTCGATGCCGCTCCGCGCACCGATGCCAACCGGTCGTTGGCTCTCTACGACCTCGGTTATGCCTACTTCGGTGCACGCGACTATGCCAAGGCTATGACGCAGTTCAAGGCCTTTGTCGACGCCCCCGGCTCGATGAGTACTCAGGCGCAGGCCGACGCGTACAATCGACTGGCCGATACATATTTCTATGATACAAAGTTCGACCAAGCGGCAACATACTACACCCGAGCTGCCGAACTCACACCCGAATCGGCCGACTATCCGCTGTTCCAGCAAGCACTCATCAAGGGCTACAACCGCGACTACGCCGGCAAGTTGGCCGACATAGATGCGCTGCTCGAACGCTATCCGACATCATCGCTCATCCCAGACGCATTGCTCGAAAAGACGCAAGCCTATCTCCAGACAGACCGCAATTCCGATGCGGTCACCGTCTATCGTCAACTCATCAAAGCATATCCCGACACCGAACAGGGCCGCAACGGCTATGTGCAGTTGGCAATGACATTGCTCAACACCGGCGACCGCAAGGGCGCCATCGAAGCCTATCGCAGCGTCATCAAGAACTATCCGACTTCGGCCGAAGCACAGATTGCCGTTGAAGAACTTCAGCGCCTTGCCGCCGAAGACGGCACCCTCGGCGAGTTCGGCCGCTTCCTCGAATCGATCGAAAATGCTCCGCAACTCGACGTGGCCGATGCCGACCGACTTACATTTGAGGCTGCCGAGGCTGACTACCTCTCCAACGGCAAGACCGCTCGCGTGGAGCGCTACCTCACCGACTTCCCCAACGGTGCCAATCGCTCGGCCGCTCTCGGCTATATGATGGAGGATGCCGATGCCGCCGGCCGCACCGCCGATGCCCTCACCTACGCCACACTGATTGTGGAGAACTACCCCGATGCCCGCATAGCCATCGACGCTTTGGCTGTGAAAGCCCGTGCGGAGCATTCGCTTGGCCGTGGCGAAGAATCGCTGCATTCGTGGGAGGCTCTGCAACAGCGAGCATCATCGCCAGCCCGCCTCAACGAGGCTCGTCAGGGTATAATGCGTGTGTCGCTCGACCTCGGTCGTTGGGATCAGGTCATCACTGCCGCCGACGCCCTGTTGGCATCGTCGACAGCCGGTGCCGAAGACCGCTCCGAAGCGATATTCGCCCGCTCGCTCGCCCTTGACTTCACCGATCATACCGCCGAAGCTCGCCAAGGCTGGGCGTCGATTGCCGACGATACCAACGACATCTATGGCGTGAAGAGCGCTTATTACCTTGCTCAAAGTTACTTCGACGGCAAAGACCTCGACAAGTCGCTGAAACTCGTCGACAAGATTGTCGATTCGTGTACGCCACACGCCTACTGGCTGGCCCGTACATTCATTCTGCTGAGCGACATCTATGCCGCCCAAGGCAAGACATTCGAGGCTCGCGAATACCTCAACTCCATGCGCCGCAACTATCCCGGCACGGAAAGTGACATCTTCCAAATGATTGACTCTCGTCTTAACGAACTCAAATGAAAAAGACATTGATCATAACAGCCGCCGCGGCAATCGGCCTCGCGGCTTCGGCTCAGAATCTCAGCACCGAAGTGGTGGTGGAACGTACCATCCGCCCCACAGAGCGTGCGGCGACACGCCCTGTGTCTATTGTCCCGACAATCACGTTGCCCGGCGTCGATCCCGTGACGCTGCGTACGGCCGGATACTCCAACCTCTCCGACATTACACGCGGATTTACCCGTCTGCGTCCGGCCGACGGTGCCGTCATGCCCGAGCGCGGCCCGTGGCGCGGATATGTCGAAGGAGGATATTTCCCCGTGGCTTTTGGTGGTCTGTCGGCCGGTTACCGTGTCCTCGACAAAGACAATATGTGCCTTGGCGTGTGGGGGCAGTTCAACTACGACAGCTATAAGCCGCAGAAAGATTTCGATGAAAAGAACAATCTGCTCGGCGTGCGCATCGGCGCCAACTATGATTGGGAAGTGAATGCCGTGTCGCGCCTGTCGGCCGATATGGCTTATACCTATGGCAACTCGAAGACACCACTGCGTACATCGCAAAGTTACAATGACTTCCGTCTGCAGGCCGATTGGGAATCGGCAGTGCAGGGTCTCGACTATCATATCGGCGCCAAGGTGAGTGTCGACAATTATGGTGATATCACCCGATTTGCCTTCGACGATGCACGTCCGAAGCCTGTCACCGAACAGACGTTCGACGGTCTGAAAGAGCAACTTTATACGCTCGATGCCGGAGCTTCATTGGCTGTGGGCGAATCGAGCAAGGTCGGCCTTGACCTCGCCATCGACTACCTGCACACATCTTCTCCATGGGTGTCGCGCAATGAAGAGTGGAGCAACTCCACATCGTTCTTCTTCAATCCGTATTATGCCGTGAGCGCCGGGCAGGTTGACTTCCGTGCCGGTATCAACATCGACTGCGTGGCCGACGGAAAATTCAGTGTGGAACAGGTGTCGCCCGACGTGCGCTTCGCGTGGACTCCGTTGTCGCAATTATCGATTGTGGCATCTGCTACCGGCGGTAAGAAGTACAACACATATAATGCATTGCGCGACTTCACACCGTTCGTGGCCGGCATCCATTCCTATGAAGCGTCGTTCATTCCGGTCGATGCCACTCTCGACATCAATATCGGTCCGTTCAACGGCTTCAACGTGCGCCTCAGTGGCGGCTACGCCTCGGCCAAGGATTGGCTTATGGCCGCAGGAACGGACGTGGAATCAATATTCAGCGTCGAAGACGTCAAGGGCTTCCATGGCGGCATCACTGCAGCATATAACCACCGCATCTTTGATGTCGAAGCATCGACACACTTCGCCGACAACGGTCAACACGGGTATTATATGTGGCGCGACCGCGCCAAGGCTGTCATCGCTGCAGCCGCTCGCGTGCGCCCCGTCAAAGGGCTCGAAGCCGGGTTGACATTGGAGTGCCGCCTCGATCGTAAAGTCGGTGACTATATCAACGATCCCGACAAAAACAATGTCATCGACCTCGGATTGCATGCCACATACAATTTCACACCGGCATTCGGCGTGTTTGCCGACGTCAACAACTTGCTGTGCCGTCGCGAAGTGATTGCTCACGGCATCACTTCTCCGACAATCCACGGCCTGGTGGGTGTGTCATTAAAATTCTGATTATAAATTCAATTCCTTAAATCATAAGAGAAAGTATGAATATCTCAGGTAAATTATTTGCATCGCTCGCAATCCTCGGCACAGCATTGCTGACCGGTTGCAACAAGAGTGACGATGCGTATGGAAAATTCGATTATCTGGCCGTGCAGGAAGATGAAGACGGCAACTGGTCGTTCATCGGCCCGGACCACAAGGTTATCTGCGACGGCGACTTCAAGAATATGCCGACATCGGTCTACAACGGACTGTTCTCGGTGAAAGAAGGTGAGGGCTATTCGGTCTACACCATCGACGGCGACAAGGCCAAACTGGTCGACGGTTGTGAAGGACTTCGTGAGGTCGGTGCTTTGGAAGACGGTGTTATGCCTGCCGTGTTCCCCAACGAACGCATTTCGCTCCTTGACAAGAACGGCCATAAGGTGGCGACAATAGAGCCTGTCAAGGGCAAAGAAATCGTTAAGATTACCGCTCAAGCATCCGACGGTCTCTTTGAAGTGATGAACGAAGACGGCAAGTGGGGCTATGTCGATACCAAAGGCAAGGTCGTGATAGAGCCGAAATACGACGGCTCATGGACTATGAAGGACGGTATGGCTGCGGTGTACACCACCGACGACAAGGGCGATAATGAATATTCTGTCATCAACAGCAAGGGCGAACAGGTCTTCAAAATTCGCAAAGGCTATGGCGTTTACAGTTCATTCTGCGAAGGTCTTCTCTTGGTAAAAGACAATAACGACCGTTACTTGCTCTATGATACAAAAGGTGAGGTCGTCACAAAGTTGCCTCAGAAGGTTTCCGATGTTCGCGACTTCAACAGCAAGTATGTGATATTCGGTACAACAGACGATGTAGTCGGTGTGATGGACACGGAAGGCAATATCGTTGTTCGCGCCAAATATAAAGGCATTCAGTTTATGGGAGCCGACAAGTTCCTTGCCGCAGCCGACGACTATGTCGCTATCCTCAATGCCAACGGCGACGAGGAGCAGCGTATGGACGACTATTCGGCAACGATGTATCTTGGTAAGTTCGGTATCATCGCTCTCGAAGGGAAAACTCTCTCATTCCTTGATGATAAGGGCAAACCGGTGAAAAACTGCGACTTCAATAACACCAACTTCCAGCCGTTCACAAGTTACGTGCTCGACTCCGACTATGTCGACACCCAAGCCATCGTCAAAGCTGTTGTCGACATGATCGGTACCGACGGTATCGGCAAATGGCATATCGGCGATACTGCCGGCAATCACCTCTCGAACCCCGGCGAACATCTCTTTGAGTCGAGTGTCGCTATCGAAGAACTGAAGAAGACAGGTTACCACTACGAAATCGAAGCCAAGGCTCAATTCGGTAGTTACTTTGCCGACTACGATTACTCGGGCGCCAACTTCTCGCGCCGCGAATACTGGACGGATGCCGCGGTCAATTCTTTCGTGATAGAAGTGACTGTCAATCCCGAGTTCGGCATCGCGTGCGGCAATGCTGTCGTCAAAGGTCTCGTAAACGCCGGCTTCAAAGTAGTTTCGGCATCTGAAGAAGGTAAGGACGGCCTTATGGCAAGCCTCAAGAAGGGCGACCTGCTCGTGGTAGTGGGATGTGACAAGGGTACTGCCGTTGGTAATATTGGAGTATTCAAGTACACCACCGAAACCGCCGAGTACTTTAAGTCGCTCGTCGATCAAGTCAACGACGGCTCTATCAGCAACGAACCGGATGCCGTTGAAGAAGTCGACAGCGTGGCTGTCGAAATGCCTGCGGGGGCACGGTAATTGTGGATACATTGTATATACATTTAACAATATAACTAAGATTAATGGAAAAAATTCAACCGGGCAAGTACGTAGAGATGATCTACGACCTCTTCAAAGTCAACGAAGACGGCTCTGAAGAACTTGTACACCAAGTAGATACTGAAAACCCCGAAGGCGTCATTTTCGGCGTAACACCGGGTATGGTCGTTCCCCTCGAAAAGGATCTCGACGGCAAGACCGCAGGTGACAAATTCGACATCGTGGCTGCTCCCGAAGAAGCATTCGGCATGCCCTCCGAAGAATATTATGTCACTCTCGAAAAAGAAATCTTCAGCGTCGACGGCAAATTCGACCCCGAAGTGGTTCACAAAGGCGCTTCGCTGCCTATGATGACAGCTGACGGCTTCCAAATCAACGGTATAGTGAAGGAAGTCGGCGACAAGACTGTCGTAATGGACTTCAACCATCCGCTCGCCGGCAAAAAAGTACGCTTCCGCGGTGAAATAACCTTGGTACGCGACGCCACTCCCGAAGAAATCAAAGTAGTGACCGAAGGCGGTTGCGGATGCGGCAACTGCGGCGGCGATTGCGGCGGCGACAAAAACTGCGGTTCAAATAACTGCAACTGCGGCAAGTAAATATCCCAATTAATAATATCAAAGGCACGACCTTACAGTCCTCCTGTATCGTCGTGCCTTTGTTGTGTCAATCCTTGATTTTGCCTATGTTTTCGGCAAATTTAATCATAATTTTGCCTATGTTTTAGGCAAAACCATTATCTTTGCAACATTAAAATGGATGATAGATACTATGATATATAGGCAATTAATAGAAGATCTTCAAACGTGGAGTAAGCGGGCAAATCGGAAACCGCTTGTACTGCGTGGTGCAAGGCAAGTCGGAAAGACTACACTTGTCGATGAATTCAGTAAGCAATATGAAGTATATATCAAGCTGAATTTGGAACAAAGTGCCGATGCTTTTATATTCTCCAAGTCTGATGATGTCAAGGAAATATATAGTTATCTCTGTGTGCAGAGGAAGGTTACGATGGATTCATCCAAGCGAACGCTGTTGTTTATTGACGAGATTCAGAATGAACCTAAGGCTGTTGGTTTACTCCGATATTTCTATGAGGAAATGCCGTGGTTGCATATAATCGCTGCAGGTTCTCGTCTTCAAACGCTTATCAAACAACGTATCTCATTTCCTGTGGGTAGAGTGGAATACCTGTCTCTTCGTCCATGCTCTTTCTTGGAATATCTCAATGCGGTAGGTGAAGACGTCTTGGCGCAGATGATACGAGAGGTTAAGGTGTCTTCGCTTTATCACGAGATGCTGCTTGCCCATTTTAATCGTTATACTCTCGTGGGAGGAATGCCGGAAGCTGTTGTGAACTATGCCCTAACAGGAGATATTATCCGATTAGCCCCCATATATCGCTCCCTGCTCGATGGATATAATGAGGATGTGGAAAAATATGCCAAGAACGATAATCAGGTAAAAGTTATACGACATTTGCTTACACATGGCTGGGCGGAAGCAGGGCAGACTATTGCCTTTAGTCGTTTGGGGGGAAGCAGTTATACCGGTAGGGAAGTTCATGAAGCATTAGAGGTGATGCAGAAAGCATTCTTACTTAATCTTGATTATCCGGTCACTGCAGTAAAAGCTCCTGCTATACCGGCTCAAACCCGCCAACCGAAATTAATATGGGTGGATTCCGGGATTATGAATTTTTCTGTTGATATTCAGACTGAGTATATGCGGAATGGATCTTTACTGGATGTGTGGAAAGGACATGCGGCCGAACAGATAGTGGCTCAGGAACTTCGAGTAGTTTTGGATCGTAACTATCGTAACGAACAGTATTTCTGGGTGCGCGATAAGAAAGGCTCGAATGCCGAGGTCGATTTCGTATGGCAGCATCAATCGGAAATTTTGCCCATAGAGGTGAAGTCCGGGACTAATGCTCACTTGCGTTCCATTCATTCATTTATGTCACAGTCGGATGCACCGGATATGGCCATTAGAATATGGCCAGGTGAGTTCAGTGTGGACGAAGTGACGTCACCGACAGGGCATCCGTTTCGACTTATCAATCTTCCGTTCTATTATGTTGGCGTGATAGATAAAGTTTTGGAAAAATTTTGAGGAATTATACTCATTTTTGGGGGTTGTGTATGTGGACGGGACGGAGTAATTTTGCATCCTGAAATATCAGGTAATTCCACAACTTCTGTGAAGACAACTTTCCGCACACTATTACTCACATTGATGTGGTTCGCGGCCGCCGCGCTGACGCCGGCGACAATGTCGGCGCTGACACTTCGCGGCACGGCTACCGATGCCGCTTCGGGCGAACCGCTTGTCGGATGCTCGGTGGTGCTGACGCCCGGCAAGACCGCCGTCATAGCCGACATCGACGGTCATTATTCGGTGAACGTCGCCCCCGGCACATACACAATCAAGGCTTCGTACGTAGGATTTCAATCATGGTCGCGCAAGGTGACGCTGACAGCCGACGCCGTTATTGACATTGAGATGCACGAGCAGGCCGAGACGCTTGCTGAAGTCACTGTTACGGCACGCGAATCGACAGGCAACACATCGGCATCGCGAATAGGTCGCGACGCTATGCGGCATATACAGCCGTCGTCGTTTACTGACTTGCTGTCGCTTCTGCCCGGCGGTATGAGTTCAACTCCGTCGATGACTTCGACCAACAGCATTCGTTTGCGCGAGACAGGCGTCATCGGCGCCACCGGTTCGTCGGTCCGCAATCCCGACTACGACATCACTTCGCTCGGCACGCTCTTTGTGGTTGACGGTGCTCCGATATCTACGGATGCCAATATGCAGAGTATAGGCAAGTCTGACGACAGCCGCGGTGTGACGAATCGCGGCGTGGATATGCGATCTATCTCAACCGATAATATCGAGAGTGTAGAAATCGTGCGCGGCATCCCGTCAGCCGAATACGGCAACCTCACCTCGGGTCTTGTAAATATTCGCCGCACGCGTCGTGCCACTCCGCTCACGGCTCGCTTCAAGGCCGACGGCTATAGCAAACTGTTCTTCGTCGGCAAAGGCGTCGGCATCGACGGCAATGCACTCAACTTTGACTTCGGCTGGCTCGACTCGAAAGCCGATCCGCGCGACAATCTCACTTCATACACTCGAATCAACGGTTCGGCTCGTGCACTCCTCGGTTTTGCCGGACGCAAGTATATGGCCGACTGGAATCTCGGCGTCGACTACACCGGCACGCTCGATGACGTTAAGGAAGACCCCGACCTGTCGTATCGCCGCGTCGACGAGTACAGTTCGCGCTACAACCGCGTTTCGGCATCGAGCGACCTCTCGTTTACATTCCCCTACATCAAGTGGCTCAACAAGGTTAGTATGATAGTGTCGGCATCGTACCAGCAAGACCGTCTTGAACGTCATCGCGATGTGGCACCGGCGCGTGCTGCCATCGCCCCGACCTCAATGGAAGAAGGCGAGCACGACGGTCGCTACCTGCTGACGCAGTATCGAGCCGACTATCTGTGCGACGGCAAGCCATTGAGCCTCTTTGCAAAGTTGCGTGCCTCCGGCTCGTACGGCATGGGTGCTCTGAGCCACGACTACAAGATTGGCGCCGAATGGAATATGGCCAAGAACTATGGACGCGGCCAAGTCTACGACATAGAGAAACCTCTGAGTGCAGCGTGGACAACCCGTCCGCGAGCCTACAACGAAATCCCGGCAATCCATTCGCTCGCATTCTATATCGAAGACAATGCCACAATCCACGGCCCACTCGGCGGATTTGAATTGCAGGCCGGCCTGCGCACATCGCAGATGCCTCACCTCGATTCGCGCTACGATATCGCCGGTCGCGTGTGGCTCGATCCGCGCTTCAATGCCCAGTGGACACTGCCGTTGCGTTCACGCCTCGGCATTCAGTTGTCGGCCGGTTGGGGTCTTACCACACGTATGCCTACTACCGACTACCTGTTCCCGCAGGTAAGCTATGCCGACTTTGTGGAGATGAGCTACTACGACCGCCTCAAGCCCCACGACAACAGCCGCGTCATACTCCGCACATACATCGACGACCCTGTCAATTACGACTTGCAGCCGGCTCGCAACTCCAAGTGGGAATTTCGTCTCGGAGCATCGCTCGGCGCCAATCGCTTGTCGATTACATACTTCAACGAACGACTTCGCTCGGGCTTCCGATACACGTCGGTTTACGCACCCTACGAGTATCGTCACTACGACACATCGACCATCGAGAGTTCTTCATTGCAAGGTCCTCCGTCGACCGATGGCCTCGCCTATACCGACGAACGAGTGCTCAGCGGCTACCGTCAGGCGACCAACGGCTCGCGCATCGACAAGCAGGGCATCGAGTTTCAGATAACCACAGCTCGTTGGCGTCCGCTGGCAACGGCTCTTACCGTCACAGGCGCATGGTTCCGCTCGCAGTACTCCAATTCGCAACTTCTTCAGATACCGTTGTCGCTTGTCATCGGCGGTGAAGCGTTGGCCAACAAGTATATCGGTATCTACGACACCAATGAAGGCCGAACAAACAATCGCTTCAATACCAACTTCCTGTTCGATACACAGATTCCTCGTCTCGGTTTGGTATTCTCCACCACCATCGAGTGCCTGTGGCTTACATCAACCAAGTCGTTGGCCGAGAACGGCCGCCCCGTGTCATATATCAGCGTAGTCGACGGGTTGGAACATCCTTTCACTGATGAAGCCATTGCGGCCGATCCGCTGTTGGCGCAACTTATCTACTCAACCAGTCCCGACGCACGTCTAACAACGCCGCCGGCCATCTACGTCAATCTCAAAGCCTCGAAGAGAGTGGGGCGTTACCTCAATGTTGCGCTATTCGTCAACCGCATCCTCGACTACCTGCCCGACTACAAAAGCAACGGGCTGACGATTCGCCGCAGCGCCGACGCCTACTTCGGCATGGAACTCAACTTTACGCTGTAATCAATTGTTAATCAAAATAATCACAAAATAAATCACAAACACAAATAGTACAAACAATGAAAAAGTTCGCAAAACTCCTCATTATTGCAGCTGCCGCTTTTGGCTTCGCAGCCTGCTCTGACGACGAGCCCAAGTACGTATCGCTCGACGACACCGTGACACTGTCCCTCCCGGCCGGCCTCACCGAATCGAGCATCTACGACGCTCAGCTCACATTCACCAACGTGGCCAACCGCGAAGTGTCGACATTCGCATATCCTCTGCCCGCCGGCACGACAATCCTTCCCGGTCTCTATGATGTTGAATTTACAGCCAAGACACGCCTCGAAAACGACGTTGAAGCCGAAGTGAAGGCTTCGAAGCGTTCGGTTCAGGTAAGCGAAGGCACTGCATTCAGCCTCACACTCAATCCGTTCGTCAATGCATCGAAGGACGACCTCGTGATTGCTGAAATCTTCTTCACTTGCACTCAGCAGCCCAACGGTCAGCAGTATGGCGGCGACGGCTACGTGAAACTATACAACAACACCGACCACGTAGTATATGCCGACGGTATCGCTTTGATTGAATCGACATTCACAACTCCTCAGAAGTACGACTACACCCCCGACATCATGGCCTCGGCCGTTGCAGTCGATGCAGTGTACGTAGTCCCCGGTTCGGGAACAGATCACCCCGTACAGCCCGGAGAATATTTCCTCATAGCCGACAATGCCATCGACCACCGTCAGCTCAACCCGCTGTCGTTCGACCTCAGCCACGCCGACTTCGAATGGTATGATGAGTCGACCAACCCCAACTACGAAGACCTTCAGAACGAACAGGTTCCCGACCTCGACAAGTGGTATTGCTACACCCGCACACTCTTCGCGCTCCACAACCGCGGCTTCAAGTCGTACGGTATCGCCCGCATCCCCGGCAACGCCGAATCGTTCGTAGCCAACAACGCTTACCACTATTCTTACGACCTGGTAACTCCCGCCGGTATCTATCCTATGGAACGCGATACCTATCAAGTTCCCAACGATCAGATTATCGACTTCGTCAACCTCTCGGTTGAATCGGTATTCGCATGGACACTCTGCGCTCCTTCGGTCGATATGGGCTGGACACACTGCGGCAAGGTTGATATGGACGCCGACCGCTACTTCAAGTCGGTTCGCCGCAAGTACCTCACCACTACCGAAGACGGTCGCGTAATCCTTCAGGACACCAACAATTCGACCAACGACTTCAATGCCGACGCGGTTCCTTCGGAAATCGAACGTCAGCACACCGCTATCAACGTTGACGGTACAACATACACCGGCGACGAAACCATTGACGGTGTCGTTAAGAAATAAGACATAATAAATCGATAACTTGTATTTGCCGATGAACAGACGGCTCTTACTTATAGTTACCCTTACTGCAAGCCTGGTGCCCTGTGCGCCGGGCTTGTGGGGTAAAAATTTGCTCGATACGCGCGTGCAGCATCAGTCGTGGTTCAACACCCCGGCCGATGCCACGCTCGCATCGCCGGCAATGGCTCCGTGGCGCTACTCCTCCTCGCTCAGCGAGGCCGGCGCCTCGTGGCAACAGCAAACCTCGAAGGCCCGCCAGGGTCGTTTCGACGCCTCGTCGTATATGTGGCTCGACAGCACTTCGGTAGTCACAGGCAGTGCCTCATATCACAACGGCTTCTTCCATACCGACGGTATGAAAGAGAGTGCAGACCTCGATATTGTCGGCCCGTACACTATAGCCGATGAAATCGGCGGCCGTATGCGCCTCGAAGACTATGCTTTCGCCGGCAGTTACAGCAGCCGACGCGGCCGCCGCTTGGCTTGGGGCGTGAAACTCGGCTATGTGGCCGGCCTGTCGTATCGCCACCGTGATCCGCGTCCGCGCAATGTCACCGGACGGCTCGACTTGTCGGGCTCGGTGGCTTGGCTTTGCGGTTCCTACCGTCTTATCGGCGAAGCCGCCTGGCGCAAGTACAAACAGACGTCCGAGATAATGTTCGTCAGCGAACAGGGCGTGCCTGTTGTGTACCACTTTACGGGTCTCGGCACATCCTACAAGCGCTTCAACGGCGTGGGTTACAACACCCACTACAAAGGCTCGCGCTATCAGGTGGGTATAGGAGCATTTCCCGAATCGGGTGTCGGCTTCTTCGGCTCGGTGCGCTTCAGCCACTTCGGCTTCGACTACATCCTCAAAGACCTGAACCGCCTGCCGATGAGTCATCTCTCCGACAATTCACTGTCGGCCGAGATCGGGTGGCGTACCGGTCGACCGACCGATGCCTTCGCCGTGTCGGCTTCGTTTGAATCTCATGCCGGCGACGGCACGGAAAATCTTTTCGGCGATGCCACCACGGGAATCTATCCGCAGATAGGCTCGATAAAGATGTACAAGGCACGCCGATGGCAGTCAGGCGTCAAAGCCGTGTGGGAACACCCTGTTGTTCGTGCCACTTACCTCTCTGCTATGGTTGCGGCCGACTACAGCCACGCCACCGAGAGTTATCTCAATCCGGTGCGCTCGTCGTCGCTCGACCGCCTTGACATCGATGCTCGCGTACGAGTGGCCACATTGGCCGTGAGCAGCTGGCAGTTGTCGGCGCAGCCGTTTGCCAATGTCAGCCGATGCCTCGACAGCGAATTGCTGGGCCTCGATGGCGATACATCCGCTCCGGCTGTCGACTGTGTGAATACTTTCGAACGCAATCGACGTAACATCACCACCTTTGGCGGCACATTGGCTGCCGATCGCTCCATCACCGATGCTATTGCAGTCGGTATGAGCCTGTCGGCCGCGCATAATTGCCTCGGCAATTATTTCAACGCCACACTTTCATTCATCTTCTGATTAATTTTTTATGATCTGCACACGAATTAAATCTCTCCTCATTGCGGTTGCGCTGCTCACCGGCTTGGTGGCTTCGGCATCCGTGACCGATGCCGAAGTGCGCTACGGCACACTTCCCAACGGTCTCACTTACTACATTCGCCACAGCGAACGACCTGCCGGCTTCGCCGACTTCTTCATCGCCGAGCGTGTAGGCTCCATTTGCGAAGACGAGAATCAGCGCGGCCTTGCCCACTTCCTTGAGCACATGTGTTTCAACGGAACGGAGCATTTCCCGGGCAACTCGCTCATCACTTATCTCGAATCGATAGGCGTGCGTTTCGGCGCCCACCTCAATGCCTACACATCGACCGACGAAACTGTTTACAACATCAGTAGCGTGCCCGTGGCACGCACCACGACTATCGACTCGTGCCTGATGATTTTGCGCGATTGGGCTTGTGCCATCACGCTCGATCCCGAGGAAATTGATGCCGAGCGCGGAGTCATCGTAGGCGAGTGGCGCCAGCGCAACACTGCCGCCAACCGCATTCTTGATGCTGTAGCTCCCGAAATTTATCCCGGCAGCCGCTACGGCTCGCGTATGCCCATCGGCCTGATGGATGTTGTCAAGACTTTCCCTTATGAGCGTCTCAGCGACTTCTATCACCGTTGGTATGGCCCGACCAATCAGGCAGTGGTTATCGTCGGCGATGTCGATGTGGCTTCGGTTGAAAGCGCGTTGCAGCGCACATTTGCCGACGTTGCTCCCGGCGGCGAACCGATGTCGGCAGAGTTGATGGCCGTTCCGGCCAACGACCGCCTTATCGTGTCGGCCCACAACGATCCCGAACAGACTACGACAATGGTGCAGATGCACTTCAAGCACGCATCACTGCCGCTCGACAATGACACTGCTTACGTCCGCACTCATCTCGTCTACGATTTGCTGTCCGATCTGCTTGTCGGCCGCTTCGACGTGATGGAAGAAAGTACCGATTGCCCCCACAGCCGCCTTGTGCTCGGCGATACCAAGTATCTTCTCTCGCGCGGTCAGCGCACATTTATGCTCCGCGGCTTCCCAAAGCAGGGTAGGGCGCTCGATGCCGTCACCATGTGGCGTGCAGAATTGCTCCGTGCCGTTCGCGACGGATTCTCGGCTGATGAATTTGCTCGTTCGCTCGAAAACGTCACCCGTTCGCTCGACGAAGACCTCGCCGGCGATGCTCGCATCACCAACACCCAACGCGCGCGCATGTACGTGCGTCATTATTTAGATGGCGGACCTCTGATGTCTGCTGCCGACGAGACTGCGTTGTGCAAGTCGCTCTTGTCAGGTATCACTGCCGATGAAGTCGCAGCCACTCTCAGTACTCTTGTCGGCAACGACGAAGGCCGCAATGCCGTGGTTATCGCCTACGAACCGTTGGTCGATGGCAAAGCGCCTATGACCGGAACCGACCTTCAGGCCGCGTTCGACAAGGCGTCGGATGTGGTAAAGGCTATGCCGGCATTTGAAATCGCCGCTGTTCCCGACAACATACTGTCGAACGAACCCGCTGCGGGCAGCATTGCATCGGCCGAACCTTACGGACACTACGATGCCACGCTCTATACGCTCTCCAATGGCGTCCGCGTTATAGCACGTCGCTCCGATGCCGTCAAGGGTCAGATTTATGTTCGTGCCATCGCTCCCGGTGGTATATCTCAGGTCTACACTCCCGAGGAGGTGCCGACACTGAAGGTGCTGAATGAGATTGTGGCCAATTCGGGCTGCGGTCGGTTCTCGGCAAGTGACCTCCGCCGCTGGGCCAATGGTCGCACCATCGGTGTATCGCTGTCGCTCAGTATTGATGAGGCAACTGTGGAAATCGCTACGTCGCCCGAAGATCTTGTCGATGCGTTTCGCCTGATGTATCTCAAACTCACAGGCCTTCGCCCCGACGAAGCCGCCATATCGACATTCCTCAGCAGCGAGCGCGAACGCCTCACCAACATATCGGTGAATCCCAAGCAGGTGATGGGCGATTCGATTCACAACATCGCCTACGGCGGACATCCGATGGCGCTGAAACTTACTCCCGAGATGCTCGATGCCGCATCGCCCGAGCGCGCGCTGTCGATCGCTCGCGACCGCTTCAGCAGCATCGCAGGCTTTACATTCTACGTTGCCGGCGACTTCGAGCCCGACAGTCTTGCCTACTGCCTCGAACACTATGTGGCTTCGCTGCCCGCACAGAATAATAATTGGCAGCCGCGCGACATCGGCTACGGCTATCCTCGCAAGGCTCGCACCAACGAGTTCCGTCGTGCTATGGTCACCCCGTCGTCGGTCGTTTACACCATCTTCACCAACGACTGCCCCTACACGGTGTCGAACCTCGTCAATTCGGCCGCATACGGCAGCATTCTCAAATCACGTCTGCTCGCCGACCTTCGCGAGACTCGCGGTTGGACATACTCAATTATGAGCCACTGCGTGGTCAATGCACATCCCGGCGGTACATCCGGCCCGATGCTTATGTTACCCGTCAATGTCAGTGTCGCTCCCGAGCATGCCGATGAGACTGCGGCAATCGTTGCTTCGACCGCAGCGGCAATCGGTCGCGACGGTGTTACCGCCGAAGAACTCAAGCGCGTACGCGAGCAACTTGCCGCTTCGGTCGAAGCCGGCTTGTCGAGCAACGCGTTCTGGCTTTCGGCTATGCGCACCTACGACCGCGACGGCGTGGATATGCAGGGCGACTATCTCAATGCTGTCAATGCCCTGTCGTCTGAGTCGATCAGTGCTTTCGGTCGCGACTATGTCGACACGGCAGCGCGGTCAGTTCTTGTGATGCTCCCCGAATGATGCACGGTATCATCTGAAAAAATGTTAAAAGCGGGCTATGCTCGCTTTTTTTATTTACTTTTGTGTGATTATACACACCGAAAAACAAGATCCTTATAATCTACGATATGGCACCCCGCAAACAACCGTCGCGCACCGCTTACACATCGCACCGCGCTCCCAAGGTACTTCCCATAATCAAAAACGACCCGTGGCTCGAACCGTTCGCCGATGCTATCAACGGCCGTCATCAGGACGCAATCAATGTCGAGAAACGCCTCACGCAGGCCTGCGGCTCGCTTGTGGAGTTTGCCAATGCCCACCGCTACTTCGGCTTGCACCGCCTCGAATCGGGCGAATGGGTGTTCCGCGAATGGGCTCCCAATGCCACGGCGATAACACTTATCGGCGACTTCTCGGGTTGGGAGCGCCGCTCGGAATACAGCCTGCTGCGCCTTGCCGGCGGTGTATGGGAAGGTCACTTCCCGGCTGATGCCATCAGTCATGGCGACAATTACAAGATGTTTGTCGAGTGGCCCGGAGGTAGCGGCGAACGCATCCCGGCCTATGCCAATCGTGTGGTTCAGGATTCGAAGACGTATGTATTCTCGGCTCAGGTGTGGGAGCCCGCAGAGCCTTACCGCTGGCAGGTGCGTGACTTCGTGCCCGACACCAAGCCGCTGCTTATATATGAATGTCACATAGGTATGGCGCAGGAACGCGAGGGAGTAGGTACTTACGACGAGTTCCGCGAAAACGTATTGCCGCGCATCGTGCGCGACGGCTACAATGCCATTCAGATTATGGCCATTCAGGAGCATCCCTACTACGGCTCGTTCGGCTACCATGTGTCCAACTTCTTCGCACCGTCGAGCCGCTTCGGTACGCCCGACCAATTGCGTCGCCTCATTGATGCCGCCCATGCCGAGGGCATCGCGGTGATTATGGATATTGTTCATTCGCATGCGGTGAAGAACGAGAACGAGGGTCTCGGCCGTCTCGACGGCTCGGGCGACCTGTATTTCTACGGTGACGGCCGCCGCGAGCATCCCGCTTGGGATTCGCTGTGCTTCGACTACGGCAAGGATGAGGTCGTTCACTTCCTGCTGTCCAACTGCAAATATTGGCTCGAAGAATTTCACTTCGACGGTTTCCGCTTCGACGGTGTCACCTCGATGCTCTATTATAATCATGGTCTCGGGCAGGCATTCGGCGGCTACGGCGACTACTACAACGGTGGTCAGGACACCAATGCCATTACATATCTTACTCTTGCCAATAAACTCATCCATGCCGTCAATCCCCATGCCGTGTCGATTGCCGAGGAAATGAGTGGTATGCCGGGCTTGGCTCTGCCATTTGCCGACGGCGGTATCGGATTCGACTATCGTATGGCTATGGGCATTCCCGACTATTGGATCAAGACACTCAAAGAACGCAAAGACGAAGAATGGAAACCCACATCTATATTCTGGGAACTCACCAATCGTCGTGCCGATGAAAAGACCATATCTTATGTCGAAAGCCATGACCAGGCGCTTGTCGGCGACAAGACTGTTATTTTCCGTCTTATCGACAAGGAAATGTATTGGCACATGGCAGTCGGCGACAATGATATGACTGTGGCTCGCGGCATTGCGCTTCACAAAATGATACGTCTCGTCACCGCAGCTACAATCAACGGCGGCTACCTCAACTTTATGGGCAATGAGTGGGGACATCCCGAATGGATCGACTTCCCGCGTGAAGGTAACGGTTGGAGTTACAAGTATGCCCGTCGCCAATGGAGTCTCGTCGATGCCGACTATCTCCAGTATCACTACCTCAATGCATTCGACAATGCTATGGTGGCGCTGATTTCCGGAGTCTACAACTTCCAGGCGCAGCCGATACGCAAGTTGTGGGAGAAGGACGACGACCAGGTGCTCGCCTTTATGCGCGGTAATCTCGTGTTCGTATTCAACTTCAGTCCCGATAAATCGTTCGACGGCTATGGCATCCTCGCTCCAGGCGGCACATATGATGTCGTTCTGTCAAGCGACAATCCCGATTTCGGCGGGTGGGGTAATATCGACGTGAAGGTAAAGCATCTCACAATCCCAGACCCCGTCTATGCTCCCGCCGGAGTGGAGTGGCTCAAACTATATATGCCCGCTCGCTCGGCTATGGTGCTCCGACGCCACACTCAGCGCAAGCGTAAATAAATTCACTTTGGAAAATAATACAGTAATATTACCATGAGCTACGATAATGACAACCACGGCGATGATTTTCTCCGCTTTCTTATTTATATGAAGTTGTACGAAAAAATCAAAGAACGCCGCGAGAACGGCGAGTCGCTGCTGCCGGGCGTGTTAAAAATCGTTATCATCGTTTTTGCGTTGATGCTGTTCGCCACTATAATTTCCAGGACGGGCGGCGCCCATCCATAAAAATTGGCAGGCATAAATATAACGTTTTCGGCTACAGAGTAGG
>CALKKU010000132.1 GCA_937995285.1 uncultured Bacteroidales bacterium
GAGCCAACTCCATCTGCTTCACCGCCTGCTTGACGATGGGATCGATCTGCACGACATCCTTCTTAACATTGCGCTGCGAGAGTTCGAAGAGTTCGCTCTCCGTAGCCTGCATCACTTCCTCGATGTCGTTGCTTTCATCGAAAGCATTGGTCTCGACTTTGGCACCGAACGAGATAAGTTCGCGAGCCAAGTATTTCTGCATCACAATGCGAGCATGATACTCCACGTGCGCCGCCGAACCGACATTCGTAGTCAGACCGACAACATATGCACGCCCGCCGGCCTGTTCGAGCGTCTCGTTCTTTTCGAGTTGGTTGATGACCGTAATAAAGTCAATCGGCTCTTGCGAAGCGCCCAATGTCTGAATAGCCTCATATATGAGCTTATGACGATTTTCATAAAAGCTCTCGGGACGCAATATATCGCAGACAACCGTATAGGCATCTTTGGAAATCAAAAGCGCACCGAGGACGGCAGCCTCGGTTTCGACATCGCTCGGCGGCTTTCGGCCAGCCAAGTCGATGACGTCTTGCGCACCTTTCGACTGTCTGCGATTGGTATATCGTGCTGAATCCTGCATAAATTATTTCAGTAAAAAATTATAACCCAACGTCAGTTCGAGCGACGTACAACGCGAGGCGCTGAAAGTATCGGCCTTCGTCGACGGGAATACATTGCCGAGACCAAAATAGTATCGCACTTCAAAGGATACAGAATGGCGCGGGACAACGTAAAATTCACACCCTACTCCGGCCGTGATTCCATAGTCGAACTTGTGAGCAATCGGCATTGCCAACTGTTCTTTCATTCGCTCACGTTCGGGCCACGTAGTGACCGTGCTCAAGTCGTTGTAGTCGAAGTTGGCGCTTATCGAAGATGTCAACATATACCCGAACTCGGGGCCGAGGTTGATAAAGCATTTGCAACGATTGGAGCCGAAATTGATTTGTGTCATTATCGGCAAATTGATATAGGTAAGCGAGCGCGAATAACTTAACGGAGCTTCCTCAAAATTTTCTTTCCACCCGCGCGTAGCCCAGCCGAGTTCGGCAACAACACCGAACAACTTTTCCTCTGAGAAGCGAAATGTAACCGCTCCGGTCGAACCCATGAGCCACCCTTGCGGAACAGACGGTGACAAGTCAATCTTGGCCATTGACACACCGGCACGACCGCCTATCCATATATGCGGTTGATAGTGCGTTTGCGCTGATAGCGTCAAAGCTCCAAGCAGCAATACGACGCCAACAACTGCGCGACGCGGTGAGTTAAAGAACTTGAACATCGACATCTTGTCCGGATTGGAATGTAATGATATAAACCGCCTGATTTGCCGCACCGTCATTCATATTTTCATCTTCGTCGATAAACATAAACGATGATTGCAGACCTCTGAATGGTTCGCTCCAGCGCGGATTAAACTCTCCGCCGTTGGCATTGATATTTGCAATTATATACCGCGCGGCATCATAGCCCATCAATGCCTGCGAAGGCACTTGAACGAGCATATCCTCACCATACCGTTCTTTGAAAGCGCGAGCGAAAAATTTCACGGCATAACTTTCGTAATCGGCATAGAAGCGCGAATAGATGACCGCGCCGAGTTTGTGCAACGACTCAAGAGCATCGCCCTTGAACGTAGTCCAATCGGGATATCCCATCAAAGCGATATCAGTAGGTACTCCTCTGCCATCTCGCAGGTTTGCGATAGCACGTGAGAACTTATTGAACTCCGTCAATGAACCTGAGGCCGGGATAAACAAATACTTTTCATCCGGATCGAGATTTTCCAAATCTCCCGATGTCAGCATTCCTTCAAACGATATTTCAATCGGTTCAACACCCATCTCGGCATAGCGGGAACGGAGGACATTGGTAAACGGAATTTTTTCGCTGCGGCCGCCACGGCTTATGAGGAATACCGGAGTATATCCTTCAAATGTGGTAGTCATCGCATCAGCCGCTTTGTCGAACATAATTGTGTTCGGCACATTTGCCTGCATTATCTGTTCATTAATCTTATACGTGGAATCCTGAACGGCGAACAAATTAAGTACGAATGCATCGTGCTTCGACGCCTCCTTGACGAGAGCGTTGAACGATGCTACATCCTCAGGACCGACAATCAACTGCACATCGCTCATCGTTTGTGAAGCGAGCAGTGTCGGTATCGTATCGGGCTTGGCAGCCGTATCATACACATGCAGGTCAATTTTTGCCGCGCTGTTGCGCTTCTCGTACAGGCCCAACATAAAACCACGAACAAAGTCGGTAGCAGACTTGGCATCTTTCGACAATGACTGCTGATCGAGCATCAGCGGGAGGAATACACCAACTACAGCGGGGGACGCCTCCGTTGTCGATGACACCGGTTCTGTAGGCCCTGCAACCGGGCGCGGCAGACTTACCTCGTCCTGTCGCGGAAATTCAGGGACTTTCTCATCAGCTTCTGCCGTCTCCGGCTCATCAACCTCATTAGCTGGTTGCATCCCGGCAATCACTTGTGAGGGGATATCAGCCGCCGTAACCTCTGTGCGAGAGCTTTCCTCCGCCTGTAAAGCCGATTCGGCAACAGTCGACGCATTCTCTATGTCGCGAGAATTTGCCGGCATAGTCAGCACCTGTCCGGCTTTGATACCGGAGTTTGCCGACGGATTCAGAGCTATAATTTCATCGGGCGAAACTCCGAATCGATGACTTATCCCGAACAAAGTCTCACCACGCTGAACACGATATGTAAATGTATGTCCAACTGTCTGAGTTGAACTGTTGTCGACCGCCGGCATATCAATATCTTTGAATACATCAACCGGTAGATAGAGCGTGGAACCCTGACGAAGCACGTCGGCCGCGCCGGGATTGAAGCGAACTATATCATCGCGAGTAATACCGAGTTTACTTGCAACCGTAAGAACCGTTTCGCCTCGTTTTACGGCATAGTAATAATACTGCTTGCCATTAATTGTCTTAACAGGCAGATTCAAAGCCGATGCTGCACTTACGGCAAGCGCAGCCAACACGAGCGCGACAGGTCTGAATATTTTTTTCATAATTTTTCGATCAGATTATCGGCTGATTGCATAGCAATCGCACTATAATTCAACTTGCAAAATTATATAAATATTTCACGAACGCAAACGTTTGACAACACAAAATTATTCGGACCGACCGCACGACCACATTAATTTGTATATACCGCCGAAAATATGTAACTTTGCGCGTTAAAAGAAACAATTTCCAATAGACAATGCAAAATATCAGAAACATCGCCATAATAGCGCACGTCGACCATGGCAAAACGACTTTGGTCGACAAGATGCTTCTCGCAGGCCACCTTTTCCGCGACAATCAGACAACAGGCGAACTTATCCTTGACAACAACGACCTCGAACGCGAAAGAGGTATAACAATTCTTTCCAAGAACGTCTCGATCAATTACAAGGGTACGAAGATTAATATCATTGACACCCCGGGACACGCCGACTTCGGTGGAGAAGTGGAACGCGTGCTCAATATGGCTGATGGATGTCTATTGCTTGTAGACGCTTTCGAAGGCCCGATGCCTCAGACACGATTCGTACTTCAAAAAGCAATCGAAATCGGCCTGAAGCCGGTTGTAGTCATCAACAAGGTTGACAAACCCAACTGCCGTCCTTCGGAAGTTCAGGATATGGTGTTCGACCTTATGTTCTCGCTCAACGCTACAGAAGAACAGCTCGACTTCCCCACTATCTTCGGCTCGGCCAAGAACGGCTGGATGAGCACCGATTGGGAAAAGCCGACAACCGATATCGTTCCATTGCTTGATGCAATCATCAAATACATTCCCGCGCCGCAGACACTCGAAGGCGATGCACAGATGCTCATCACATCGCTTGACTACTCGAACTATGTAGGCCGTATCGCAGTGGGTCGTGTTCACCGCGGCACACTCAAGGAAGGTATGGACGTAGCGCTGTGCCGCCGCGACGGCTCAGTAGTAAAACAGAAAATCAAGGAACTGCATACATTCGAAGGCATGGGCCGCAAGCGCGTGTCTGAGGTATCGAGCGGCGACATCTGCGCTCTTATCGGTATCGAAGGCTTTGAGATCGGCGACACCATCGCAGACTTCAACAATCCAGAGCCGCTGCCTCGCATCGCTATTGACGAACCGACAATGTCGATGACTTTCACAATCAACGACAGCCCGTTCTTCGGACGCGACGGCAAGTTTGTGACATCGCGCCACATCGGCGACCGTCTCACTCGCGAACTCGACCGCAACCTTGCACTACGCGTACATAAAGATCCGCATCAGGACGTATGGACCGTATACGGCCGCGGCGTGCTTCACTTGTCGGTGCTTATCGAAACCATGCGCCGCGAAGGCTACGAATTGCAGGTCGGCCAGCCGCAAGTTATCATCAAAGAAATCGACGGCGTGAAATGCGAGCCTGTCGAATTGCTGACAATCAACGTCACCGAAGAATACTCGTCAAAGATAATCGATATGGTGACACGCCGCAAAGGCGAGATGCTGACCATGAGCGCTCAGGGTGACCGCATTCACCTCGAATTCCAGATTCCTTCGCGCGGCATCATCGGTCTTCGCAACAATGTGCTTACAGCCTCAGCAGGCGAAGCTATTATGGCTCACCGCTTCTTGGAATTCCAACCCTGGAAAGGCGAAATTGAACGCCGTACCAACGGTTCGCTCATCGCTCTCGAAGCCGGCACAGCCTATGCCTACGCCATCGACAAACTTCAGGACCGCGGACGCTTCTTCATCTTCCCGCAAGAGGAAGTCTATGCAGGTCAGGTTGTCGGCGAAAATGCCAAGGACAACGACATCGTTGTGAACGTGACCAAGTCGAAGAAGTTGACCAACATGCGTGCCTCGGGCGCCGACGACAAAGCTCGTATCGTGCCGCCGGTCGTATTCTCGCTTGAAGAGGCACTTGAATACATTAAGGAGGACGAATACGTTGAAGTAACTCCGCACCACCTGCGTCTGCGCAAGATTATCCTCGACGAGCTCGAACGCAAACGTGCCAACCGCTGATAAGTACACACATTAAAAATATACGACAAAAGTCATGGACGCATTTACACTCAACGTACGAGGTGAATTGTACAAGTATGACAAACCGGCCGTAATGGGTATCATCAACGCAACTCCCGATTCATTTTACAGTCCTTCGAGAGTTGCCGATGCCTCGGAAGCGGCAGTAAGAGCCGCACGAATGATTTCATTCGGAGCCGATATGATTGATGTAGGTGCGTGCTCCACCCGTCCGGGGTCGAGCAGTCCGTCGGCTCAGGAGGAGATCGACCGACTTGAACCGGTGCTCAAAGCGGTGAAGTCGGCCGTCGAAGGCACGAAGGTACTCATATCGGTAGATACATACCGTGCTGATGTGGCACGCGCCGCCGTTGAACTCGGAGCGGACATTGTCAATGACATCGCCGGAGGCAATCTCGACGCGACTATGTTCGACACGGTTGCCGAACTCAAAGTACCGTATGTGCTGAGCCACATGCGCGGCACGCCCGAGAATATGCAGGAGTTTACCGTATACGAGAACGTAACCCGCGATGTACTCTCCGAACTCGGCGACAGATTGCAGCAGTTGTCACTTCTCGGAGTGAACGACGTAATCATCGATCCCGGTTTCGGCTTCAGCAAGACACTCGAACAGAATTACGAGTTGTTGGCTCATCTCGACTTGTTCAAGTTGTTCCACCGTCCGCTGCTCGTAGGGTTCTCGCGAAAGTCGATGATTACAAAACTCCTCGGTATAAAATCAGAGGAATCTCTCGAAGGGACGACGACGCTGAATACACTTGCCATCGACCGCGGCGCCGCTATCGTCAGAGTGCACGATGTGAAAGCGGCTCGTCAGGCCGTCGACATCTATTGTGCTATGACCGCTCAGGCGTCCAAGTAATCAGCGACCAATCATCCAAGTCAACCGAACATTACAGTACACCGTGCCCCCATTCAGCATTAAAGACATATTCGACATCGTACTGGTAGCATTGCTGCTTTTCTATGTCTATCGCCTGATGAAAGAATCGGGTACTATCAATATATTCTATGGTGTGATGGCCTTCATTGTGGTGTGGGCCGTTGCATCCGAGATATTGGAGATGCGCCTGATAGGTACCATCCTCGACAAGTTTATGAGCATAGGCTTGCTAATATTGGTGATTCTGTTTCAGGAACAAATCAAGCGCTTCTTGGTCGAACTCGGGTCACATAGACGATGGAAATTTCTTGGCAAACTGTTTCATCACCACAGCGACGGCGATGAAAACGCCGCATCATCATGGGTGATGCCGGTGGTGTACGCCTGCATGAATATGTCCAAGTCAAAGACCGGTGCGCTGATAGTCATAGAGCAGACAATTCCGCTCGACGACTACATAAAGTCCGGAGACATGATAAATGCCGACGCGAATGCCCGACTGATTGAAAATATCTTCTTCAAGAACTCACCGCTCCACGACGGAGCCTTGATTATAGCACGCGGTCGACTGATTGCCGCCGGCTGCATCCTCCCTGTGAGCCACGACAGTGACGTGCCCCGCTATATGGGATTGCGTCATCGCTCGGCTCTCGGCATAGCACAGGCCACCGACGCCGTGGCTGTCGTCGTATCGGAAGAAACCGGCAATGTGTCAATTGCTCACCGAGGCAAACTCGTGACACGACTGACATCAACAGAATTGGAGCACCGCCTGAGCGCTATCGCCACTGCTCCTGAAAAGTAGAACTAAGAATATGAAAAATATACGCAACTTTTGCATCATAGCACATATCGACCACGGCAAGTCGACACTCGCCGACCGACTGCTCGAATATACACATACCGTAGCGGCCAAAGATATGGAAGCGCAAGTCCTCGACGATATGGACTTGGAACGCGAGCGAGGCATCACTATCAAGAGCCACGCCATCCAAATGGAATATGCTCTTGACGGCGAAAAGTACACGCTCAACCTCATTGACACTCCGGGACACGTAGACTTTTCATACGAAGTGTCGCGCTCTATCGCAGCATGCGAGGGCGCCCTACTCATTGTCGATGCCACTCAAGGCATACAGGCTCAGACAATTTCCAACCTGTATATGGCTATCGAAAATGACCTCGAAATAATTCCGGTGCTCAACAAGTGCGACCTTGACTCGGCCAACCCCGAAGAAGTGGCTGACCAAATTGTGGAACTGCTCGGATGCGACCACGACGATATAATTCGTGCCAGCGGCAAGACCGGTATGGGTGTCGACGAGATACTTCGTGCCATTGTCGAAAAGATTCCCGCGCCGAAAGGCGACCCGAATGCTCCGCTTCAGGCATTGATTTTCGACTCCGTGTTCAACCCGTTCAGAGGCATCATCGCATACTTCAAAATCGAAAACGGCACAATCAATACCGACGACTTTGTGAAGTTCGTGGCTACCGGTAAGGAGTATCATGCCGATGAAATCGGTGTACTCAAGCTTGACCTGTCGCCGCGCAAGACCCTTTCAGCAGGCAACGTGGGTTACATTATCTCGGGTATAAAGAGCTCACGCGAAGTGAAAGTCGGCGATACAATCACCCATGTGGAACGACCATGCGAATTTGCCATCAACGGTTTCCAGGAAGTGAAGCCGATGGTCTTCGCCGGTGTGTACCCTATCGAAACGGAAGACTTCGAGAATCTGCGCACATCGCTTGAAAAATTACAGCTCAACGATGCATCACTTACATTCACGCCCGAATCATCGGCGGCTCTCGGCTTCGGGTTCCGATGCGGCTTCCTCGGCCTGCTCCATATGGAAATCATCCAGGAGCGTCTCGGCCGCGAATTTGATATGGACGTAATCACCACAGTGCCCAACGTATCGTATCACGTATTCGACAAGAAGGGCAATATGACCGAAGTACATAATCCTTCCGGCCTTCCCGATCTTACGCTGATAGAGCATATCGAAGAACCGTATATACGTGCATCAGTAATCACCACGCCCGAGTTTATCGGCCCTATCATGACCCTGTGCCTCAGCAAACGAGGCGAACTCGTAAGGCAGGAATACATTTCCGGCGGCCACCGAATGGAACTGACATTCGATATGCCGCTCGGCGAAATAGTCATCGACTTCTACGACAAGTTGAAGAGTATCTCCAAGGGTTATGCGTCATTCGACTACCATATCCACGGCTTCCGCGAATCGAAGTTGGTGAAACTCGACATCCTGCTCAACGGCGAGAGCGTCGATGCATTGTCAACCCTAACACATGCCGACAACGCCTTGGCTTTCGGCCGCCGTATGTGCGAGAAGTTGAAAGAACTCATTCCGCGCCAGCAATTCGACATCGCCATTCAGGCGGCAATCGGCGCGAAAATTATCGCTCGCGAAACCATCAAAGCAGTCCGCAAGGACGTGACGGCCAAGTGTTACGGCGGCGATATATCGCGTAAGCGCAAGTTGCTCGAAAAGCAGAAGAAAGGTAAGAAACGTATGAAGCAAATCGGCTCGGTGGAAGTGCCTCAAAAAGCATTCCTGGCCGTGCTCAAGCTCGACTAAAACACACTATACGGTCATCGGCTTAAACCAAAGTCGATGACCGTATGTTTCTATAAAACAATTAAATTAACTCTTATGACAGAAAATTCCGTAATAAATACAGGCATTTTCTATGCCGCACGCCAAATGGTCCGACGCCACGCGTCCGGTGGTAACATCCTGATTGCAGCCACGGTCCTCGCTATGATTATAGCGAACATCCCAGCTATCAATTCCTACTACTTTGATTTTTGGCATCAGGAAGTACGCTTGCAGATCGGCGACTTCAACATATTCAGCCATGGCGGACATGCGATGAATCTGCTCGACTTCATCAACGATGCCCTTATGGCCATCTTTTTCTTCTCTATCGGCTTGGAAATCAAGCGAGAAATCCTTGTCGGCGAGCTGTCGTCGTTCCGCCAAGCACTGCTGCCTATCGTAGGCGCTATCGGCGGTATGATTGTGCCTGTAGTCATATTCAGCCTGATGAGCGAGGGCAGCGACTACACAGGAGGTGCCGCTATCCCAATGGCGACCGATATAGCATTCTCCCTCGGCGTACTTGCGATGCTCGGCAAGCGAGTGCCTATTTCCCTGAAAATATTTCTCACCACACTCGCCGTTGTGGATGACATCGGCGGCATTATTGTTATTGCTATTTTCTACTCCACACAGATTGAGGTTACGCTTCTGCTGATTGCGGCCGTTCTGCTCGTCGTACTTGCACTCGGCGGCGTGATGATGATACAAAGCAAAGCCTTCTATTTCCTGCTCGGCGGCGCGGTGTGGTATCTGTTTATGAACTCGGGAATCCACCCGACAATTGCCGGTGTGCTTGTCGCATTCTGCGTTCCCGCGCGTCCCGTGTTTGAGCCGCGAAAGTACATAAAGATGATTCGCACGGCAATCGGGAACTTCAAAGATGAAGCAGAGGGCAACGAAGTACTCAACGAACGAACCATCCTGACCAAGGAACAACTCAACTGGCTCAAAGAAGTGGAATCGGCATCCGACAAGGTCATTTCGCCTTTGCAAGACCTGGAAGACACGCTGCATCCGCTTGTCAACTACTTCATCATTCCCTTGTTTGCCTTTGCCAATGCCGGTATATTGCTCCTCGGCTCAGACCCGACAAGTGCCGTAACCGGTATTTCGCTTGCAATCATATGCAGTCTTGTCATCGGCAAATTCGTGGGCATCTTCTCCTTCTCGTGGCTCACGATTATATGCCGATTGGCTCCTATGCCGGCTCACTCGTCATGGAAGATGTTAGCATCAGTAGCAATGCTCGGCGGCATCGGCTTCACAGTATCGCTGTTCATAGCTACACTGTCGTTCGGCAGCGGTTCGCCTGAAGACACATACTTGCTCAACCATGCCAAACTCGGTATCGTCCTCGGCTCAGTGCTGTCGGGAATAATCGGCTTTGTATGGTTGCATTTCACCATGCCGCATACACCGTCGCCCGACACTGAAGAAGGCAACGATTGACAGACAATCGCACAATATGTCACTGCTGTCATTGCTGACACCAAGTATATGCTTCACCTGCGGCGAACAACTCACCGCAGGTGAAGACGTATTGTGCGCTCGCTGTGCCGCTCAAATCACATATATCACGCCCAATGTAGGAGGCAACATCCAACTCAGAGAGCGTATATTTCCACGCACCGCGCCGGTACGGTTGGTAGATGCAATGACCATATATCGGCACGATTCGGTCGCGGCAAAGATAATCCGTACCGGCAAATACGGCGGACGCCCCGAGTTGATATATTATATCGCAAAAATTTATGCCAAGCGCTTGGCCGAATCGGGAATGCTTGCCGATGTTGACGCTCTACAACCGGTGCCTATGCATTGGCTGAAGCGACTGAAACGAGGCTATAATCAGGCGGAACTAATTGCTATGACCATTTCAAAGGCCACAGGCATACCGGTAATCAAAGCCGTTAAGGCCGTAAAATCACACACATCACAGACACGACAAACGGCACAGCAACGTACCACCAACCTTGTAGGCAATTTCAAAGCGTCAAAGCCGACACTTATTCAGGACAAGCATATAGCAGTTATTGATGACATCATAACGACAGGTTCGACAATTTCTGAAGTTGTCGGAACGGTGTATGATGCCAGACCGCGAGCAATTTCCATATTGACACTTGCCGCAGCACCTACAATTTAGTTAATCGACTGAATATTCATCACGTCAGCCTCAAACGTCTCGCGGTTTATGGCACGAGCACGCGTGCGGTTGCGATAGGCATAAATCGTGTTGAGCGAATAGTTGAGCACCTGTGCGATGCGCGATGACTCTTCGATGCCAAGTCGCATAAACGCCAATATACGAAGGTCGGTATTCAGTTGTTCGCCGTCGCGAAGTTCGATCTGCGCATCCTCACGAAGCAAAGCGTTGACCTGCTTCACGAAGTCGGGATAGATATGTAAAAACGCGTTGTCGAACACTTCGTAGAACTCGCGGCTCTGCTCCTCGACAAACTTACCCGACTTTGTGAGGCGATACAAATCATCGACCTTGCCGGCTGCAATCTTACGGTTGGCGAACTTACAGAACTGGTTCAGTTTGTCCATATAGATTGAACAGAGGTTCAAGAACTGTGAGATATATACCTCCTTTATGCGGTTGGCCTTGCGCAAGCCGTCCTGAAGTTGGCGCTGGTATTTCATCTTCTTGTACAGCAACAACATCGTCACCGCCAATACGATGATAACGATAACGAGCACGACGACGATGATGTAAATAACACGACGGTTGGCCTGTAACTGTTCGTCGTATGCACGCGAAATAATAGGTAGCGACCTCGATGATTCAATCATACGCAGCGGAGCCGCACACTCCACGGCGCTCGCGAGAGCCTCCGACAAATAGTAATATGCTCGATTGAGGTCATTGCGCAAATAGAGATGATTGCCGAGTTCCTGCAACGATGCCACCTCGCGCGTAGCCGCGCTCAAATCGGCCATAGCCGAACGAGCGAGGTAATACGTATAGGCATCATCATTGTCGACACATATGGTCGACAGATGGTGAGCGGCACGAGCGATGAACGGACTGCCTTGAGGCGCGTCTTCAAGCACATGTTCGAGCAACGCACGCGCCCTGCCCTGACTGCCTGTGAGGAAATAATACTCGCCGAGATTAAAGTCATATTCCAACGAGCCTTGCGGCAACAATTCGAGCAAACGCTTCTGACAGGCCAAGGCATGCGCATTGTAATCGGCTTTGAATGTAGGGTCGGAAGCGGAAAAAGCCGACATATAACTATACATCTGACGTCCGGCATCATAGTACATAATCTTGCGGGCGTCCGACATTTGCGTCGTATCTATGGAATTGAATATATCGACTGCCGGTGAGAAAAATCCGTTCAACGGCAACAGTTTTGCTCGACCGAGCATATAAGGCAACTTATCCATACACACGGGCGAAGCCTGCCCCATAGCGAAATAATGCAATGCAGAGTCGTTGTTGAAACCGGTGTACTTGTCAGCAATGGCCAAGACCAAGTTCTCCGACACACCCGTGCGCTTCATGGAGTCGACCAACAAATCTATTTGCTGCTGACGCCGCTCGATGAAGCGTGTTCGCTGCTTGAGGCTGTCATCGAGTGTCCGCAACGCCTCTGAACGTTGGCGCGACGTAATATCAACTTGTGCACTCACGCTATACGCGCACAAAAGTTGCAGCATCAGGAAACAGGAAATCAGAAATCGGCGCATATCAGTCAAATTGTTTGGTTATATCACTACTGTTAAGTACTATAAAGGTCTTGCGACCGTCGGGTGTATAAGCAGCTTCGCGGCACGACAGCAACTGAGCTATCAAGGTATCTATTTCTTCACTCGACATCGGTTGGTTATAGTCGATTGCCGAAGAACGAGCCAAGGCAAGAGCCGCCGGCTTCAGGATTGCATCACCTGCAACATTGCCGTCGCTGTCCAAGCTGGAAATAATATCATTGAGTGCAGCTACGGGATTTGTTTTTGACGACAAAGCAGGCGCGGCATTTATAGCCCACGTGGTATCGCCGAGGAACGACACCTCGAAGCCGAGCCGCTCAAGGACTTCACTTACCGACGACATCAGTGCATTCTGAGCCGGCGACAGCGTGATACTCTCGGGAAAGAGCAAACGCTGCGACGGCAACGAATGCTGTTCCAGTATCGAAATGTATTTGTCGAAGAGGACACGTATGTGAGCCAATCTACGATCTATAATCATCATACCATCTCTAACCGGTGTGACAATATAACGGCCCGACACTTCTATCGATTGCCGCATTGCTTCATCAGTTTCAATGCCCAAATCAGTCTGTGAGGGGCGATTGTCAATCACTGATCGGCGCTCCACCAAGCCGTCTTTGTTGGTAATTTCATCCTGATTATCTCGACGTCCCACAAAATTCTCATACAACTTATCCCAGTCGGGTTGCACTCGCGTGCGAGGCGGAACATAACCCGAACTGCCGCTCGGAGCAATTGAAGATCTGCGCTCCAATGTAGTCGGGATGCCGTCAACGACATCATCCGAATCTTCAAACGGGTTGTACCTGTCATCAGTGGATATAGTCGGGACCTTGGCATCTCGGTCAGGCATGAATATAGGTATGTCGGGGATAACCTCCGAATCGAAGTCAATAGCACCGGCAGCATTGATTTTTCCCAACGCCTGTTTTATAGCCGCAGTCAATATCAGCCATATCGGCTGCTCGTTCTCAAACTTTATCTCGTGCTTCTGCGGATGAATATTTACATCTATCGTATCCGGATCGACTTCAAAGTTAACGAAATACGAAGGCTGAGTATCGCCGGCAATCAACTGCTCATAGCAACTGAGAATGGCCTTGTGGAAATAAGGATGCCGCATATTGCGTCCGTTGACGAAGAGAAACTGAGGAACTCCGCGACGCTTGGCATTTGCGGGATTTCCGACGAATCCGGTGATGCGCACCATAGGCGTCTCGGTTTCGACAGGAATCAACTGACCCGCAACCGTCTTGCCAAACAACGATGCAATACGCTGCTTCAATCCACCGGGCAACAGTTGGTGCAACACGACATCATTGTGAATCAGTGTAAACTCTACCGATGTATTAACCAATGCCAATCGCTCGAACTCGTGCAGAATGTGGCTGAGTTCCACAGAATCTTTTTTCAAAAACTTGCGACGCGCCGGCATATGGAAGAACAAATTTTTGACCATCAGATTTGTACCGGCGGCAGTCACACAAGGCTCTTGATTTTCAAATCGCGATTCACTGATATTCAACTTCGAGCCTATGGTGTCGCCACGACGCATCGTACGCATCTCGATCTGCGCCACTGCGGCAATCGAAGGCAATGCTTCCCCGCGAAAGCCCATAGTGTGTAATGAGTATATATCGCTTGCCGATGTAATCTTGCTCGTGGCATGGCGCTCGAAAGCCATACGGGCATCTGTCGGCGTCATTCCGACGCCGTTGTCAATAACCTGTATCAACGTACGCCCTGCATCCTTGATTACGATTTTTATTTCAGTGGCACCGGCATCAACTGAATTTTCCACCAACTCTTTGATTACCGAAGCCGGGCGCTGAATCACCTCACCGGCTGCAATCTGATTTGCGACCGAATCGGGAAGAAGTTTAATTACATCGCTGCTCATACTCAATCGCGATAGTACACACGCTTCACGCGCGGCGCAACAGACGTTAATATCTCGTACGGAATTGTTCCGAGCGTATCGGACAATCTTTGAACCGGCGCATTAATGCCGAAGATTTCCACCTCGTCGCCAATCGCCGTGTTCGGAGCATCGGTAATATCGACCATACATTGATCCATACAGATGTTGCCGACAGTGGGACACATAACACCGTTGACAAGGAACGATGCATTGCCGCAACCGAAGTGACGGTCGATTCCGTCGGCATATCCTATCGGCACTGTGGCGACAATTGAATCGCGGTTCAACAGCCCCTTACGGCTGTAACCGATTGCCGTGCCGGCAGGCCAATGACGAATTGTGATAACAGTACTCTTGAGCGTAGCGACAGGCATCAATGCGCTGTCGCCCGGCAGCGGACTTATGCCGTAAAGGCCGATACCCGGACGCACGAGGTCGTACTGATGTTCTGCAAAACGCATAATACCGGCAGTGTTCAGAATGTGGCGCTTGATCTTGTAAGGTAATGCTGCGACAATCTTTTCGGACTCATCGTGATAGACTTTCAGTTGCGCCTCTGTGTATTCATCCATATCGAGACAGTCGGCCGTGGCAAGGTGACTGAATATTGTAGCCACGGTCACACGCTTTTCTCCGACAAGTCGTCGGCACAATTCATCTATTTCCTCAGGCTCGAAACCGACACGGTGCATACCCGTGTCCAATTTTATATGTGCCTTGAAATTATCTATGCCGAAACGCTTGGCGGCATCGAGAAGTACATCCAACTCACGCATCGAGAATATCGACGGCTCAAGGTTGTAGTCGAACAATGCCTTGTAGTTGCCTGTAACAGGATTAAGCACCACGATAGGCATCGTGATGCCGCCACGGCGCAGTTCGACACCTTCGTCGACTACTGCCACGGCAAGATATGATGCGCCTTGCGCCTGAAGGGTCTTTGCCACCTCAACGGCCCCCACTCCGTAGGCCGAGGCTTTTACCATTGCGATAATACCTGTCGTCGGCTTCAGCAATGAACGATAATAGTTAAAATTATGAATCAGCGCGGCAAGGTCGATTTCAAGTGTAGTATCGTGGCGCGGTGTTTCGAGAGCGGCTCGCACAGCCGACAGAGATGTCTTGGGACGGCCGAATATAAGTATCGTTTCAGAGCTGAAATCATTGATGTCATACTTCTTGAAAAACTCATCGAAGTCAGCAACAGCTTCGAACTTGAATGCGCCGAACACTTCGCCGTGCCGCTCCAATTCACATCCTATCGCAATAACACGCGATACACCTGCCAATGACAGATGACGAGCGACAGATTCATATATATCATCTATTTCAGCCACCGATGCCTCGGTGGCATGCAGCAGGTCGGTAAGTACAACAGTGTTGGTTCGCGTCGGTGTGGCACGTCGCTTCATAAAATCAAGCGACACTTCCAATGAACGGGCGTCCGCCGTAAAGCCGTCATAAAGCATAACGCAATCGTTAACGCCTTCGTGAACATCAATTCGATTTGACGGTAATTCTATACCGCGCATCATCTTCTCGGCTGCCGTAGCGTCATATCCGAGTACGCCAAGGACGGACTTTACGACAGCAAGCCAACCGGCTGAATAATCCACAGGAATCAGCTTTGAATCCTTGCAAATCCGAGTCAGTACATCCACGACTTCATCATCGCCTTCGGGATATATCACGCACTTGCTGCGAGCGAACAGCGACACCTTCTCCGCAATCTTTTCCGCACGAGAAGCGAAGCCTGCATCGTGCTCCGAAGTTATGGGAGTCAGTACGCCGATTTCAGGACACACCAATTCGGCATGGCGCGCCATTTCACCTGCGGCATCTATTCCGACTTCTATCAGTGCAACATCATCGGCAGCAGACAGCTCGCATACCGACAACGGCACGCCAATCATAGAGTTCCAACTGCGCGGGCTGCGGCCGACAGAGCAGCCGCCGGCGAGCGACGACTGATACAACAATTCCTTGACAATCGTTTTGCCCACGCTGCCTGTGATGCCGACAAACTTTGTATCCGACAACTGAGAGCGATGCCATCCGGCGATTTTACGTAAAGCATCCGCCACGCTGTCTACAATCAGAAAAGTTGCATCGCCATACAAACCTGCAGCAGACGGTTCGAGTGTCTGCACAAGGAATAATCGGAAGCCTCGATTGTACATCTCGCCAATGTAGCGATACCCGTCGGAGGCTTTCGTTGAGATTGCACAAAACAATGTTCCTCGTGGTTCAGCCGGAGTACGGCTGTCGATAATTATATTGGCAACAATATCATCATCTCTGTGAGTTCCTGTGACAGATGCGCCGCACGCGGCAATTATATCGTTGAGTTTGAAATTCATTGTTTAATCATTTTTTGGAATATGACGGGCACGAGCCGCCGCACGTCGATAGCCGTGCGCCGTTTCCACAGTCTTCTTCGAGAAATAGGCTTCGGCAAAATTATCATATATGTAGTCCACGGCGACAGCCGACGGATGCTTCATATCGGATTCGTAGAAACGATAGTCGCGCAAATCATCGTTCATAATTTCAAAAGCCGGGAAGTAATCAACTATGTGCCCTTTCTTTTCGGCAATATTTTTAATCGCATCAATCGCAAGGCGCAATGTGGCCTTCGACAGACTGTTGACGGCAAAACCGTCGGCAACATATCGAATGGGGCTGAGTGTGAATATTATCTTCTCGGGAAGAAAATCAATCACATCGCTCCACCGATTTACAATGCCATCGAGCGACAGATTTTCACGTGTAAACATCGACGCCTGCAAACGGTGACAGTTCCCGACAATCTTTCCGGTGGCATTGAAACGATACACTCCGGTCGTGCCGAACGTGATTATTGCAACAGATGCCTTATCAATTGCCGAAATCAACTTACTATGCTCTACATTCACCATGTCCACAAGAGCATCGACCTGCGACGAAGAATATCGCGAAGCATAGTCAAGACAATGCCAAATACCTGCATCCGAAAACATTTCATCCTCGGCATAGCCATTTCGATGCTCGATGACATTGGCTATGGATGCGGGGTTGTAGAGCGGACCGAGCGGATTGTGCAACGTCGTGAATCCGTCGTCGTCCAACCGACTGCCGATAGAATCGGAAAAGCACGATCCGAGCATCACGATTGTGTCGCCGTGAGAGATCTCGAATGAACCGTGAATATCCTCTATCGGAGTTCTGAACTTAGTACATATCATAGTCGATGGACAGGACTTGAAATTCCGTACGACGGTTAATCTGATCGGCGGCATCCTGATCTTCGGGTGAGAGGTTGTCGATATATTCCTCAGTGAGCACATCGCCTTCCTTGAACTGCGGATATTCGCGAGCCAACTTCTTTGTTATAGTCTTGGGACGCGACTTGCCGTAGCCCTGCGACTGAAGCCGCTCGGGAGCAATTCCGGCGGCAATCAGGTAGTCAATTACCGAGCGGGCACGACGCCCCGACAGATTTATATTGTATTGCTCCGAACCGTGGCGGTCGGTATGCGAAGCCATCTCGATTGTCACATTGGGATTGTCGCGCAGCACCTGCACCATTTCATCGAGGGCCTGCTTGCTCTCGGGTCGCAGACTTGCCTTGTCATAATCGTAGAAAATATTTTCGATAACGACAGGCTTGTTGATGGACGCGAGGATGAAGTCGACGCCATACTCTGCATCCTCCTCAGCCGTATCGCTCGTGAACTCCTGACGTGCATTAAGGTAACCACGAGCACCTGCGAGCATCACATAGTTGACGCCGCGACTGAGCGGGAAGGAGAACGAACCGTCGGGGCGAGCCACGGCTTTCTGATTCGAGCCGTCATCGCCGATGATACGTATCACGGCATTCGGCACTGGTTCCTCATCGCGGTCGAGTACCCAACCGCTGATGAGAATTTTAAGGTCGGGCAATTCGAACGAATAGATATTATCGTAGCCGCGTGCATCGCCGCGATTGGTGGTGAAGAAGCCTGATTCGCCTTCACCGAAAGTGATACCGAAGTCATCGGATGCAGAATTGACCGGCGTTCCCATATTGGTTACGGACCAACCGCCAGAGCGCTTCAGCTCCGCGCGGAATATGTCAAGCCCGCCATAACCGGGATGACCGTTCGATGCGAAGTAAAGGACAGAATCAGTGCGGACGTAAGGGAACATCTCATCGCCGGGGGTATTAATCCATTCTCCAAGATTTTCAAGGGAACCGAGGCGCTGATTGATGTTCACTCGCCAAATGTCATAACCTCCCGAACCGCCCGGCATATTACTGGTGAAGTAGAGCCACTGACCGTCGGGCGACACGGCAGGATGACCTACGGCCGAGATTGTATCATTGGTGATTTCAAACTTCACAGGGGCGCTCCACTTGGCATCGCTGCGCTGCGAGGTATATATTTCTACCGACGTGGGAGCGTTCGGCTCGCGACGGGCACGCGTCAGATACATCGTCGAACCGTCGGGGCTGAACGAAATAATGCCGTCGTCGGCCTCGGTATTCAATTCACCCTCGACCGGCTCGGGACGCTGCCACCGGCCATTCTCATCCTTTGCAGCCACCCATATATCGCCTTTCTTCATACCGGTGATTTCGCTGCGAGGTCCCATAACCTTTTCACGAGTTGTGGTGAAATACAGGCGGTCGGTGGCACCGGGAACAAACATAGGGCTGAAATCGCTGCGCGGAGAGTTGAACAAATCGCTCTTGTGCACCACATAGCGGGTAGCACCTGACTTGGATGCGCCCATACGTGCACCTGCGAGACCGACTTCGGCGTTCTTGTCGTCGGGACGCAATGCTATATAATCTTCGTAAGCCTTCACGGCCTGAGCGTATTGCCCCGAGGCATGAAGCATTTGAGCAAGATACAAGTATTCGGACGTATCGGGGTATTCATATCGTATGGCATTCTGATATGCTGCGGCTGCACGCTGAAACTGACTCAGCCGACGGTGGCATTCGCCCATCTGAAAAGCCACCTGACCGCGCAGTTGCCGGTCTTCTTTCTTGGTGAGTTTATTGTATATCTTGCGATAGGTCTTGGCTGCATCGTTGTACTCGCCGCGAGCGAGTTGCTCATTTGCTGTAGCCAACTTCGGAGCGTTGCACGAATACAAGCCTGCCGACACCGCCACGACCAGCAAAGTCGCTATCCTGTCTCTTATACACATCTCCGAGCCCACGAGACCGTAC
>CALKKU010000133.1 GCA_937995285.1 uncultured Bacteroidales bacterium
GCTGCGAGCGCATTTGTTCAATTATTTTATCAGCTTTTTCGCGCCCGACAAATAGGGGATATAGGCGCTTGGCAGCCTTATAGGAGTAAACTTTCAGATAATATTTCAATCCATGGCGAGGCTTCACACCGGCAGCGTCGACGAGAATGAGTTTGCTCACGGCATTACGCGACGCATATACGATGGCTATACGTCCGCCGTACGAGTGTCCGAGCAAGATGGGATTGTCGATACCGAGTTGCTTTACGAACTCTTCGAGCATCGAGGCGTATTCCTCTACTCCCCAGACAGATGTCGGTTCCTGCGATTTGCCAAAGCCCGGCAAATCGAGATTGTACACGGTGTGATGTTCCAAGCCTACGCGCTCAAACAGACTGAGGGTCGAACTGTCGCATCCCCATCCGTGCATCAAAATCATAGGAGAGCCTTCACCGCCTTTGCGGTAGTTTATCCGGATTCCCTGTATGGTGATGGTTTGTTCCATTGTGATTTACTAATAATCGTAGACGAGTTCCAAGTCGTCGACATAGAGTACTGTCCCTGTGCCGCCTGTGAAATAGTCGCCGTACTTGCTTGCCGATGCGGTAAGCAATATGTACTTGGGCACGCGCTGTGTCGATTTGTAATCGAGCTCAAACTCGAACGGTATATACTCCGGTACGTCACGGCCATATTCTATCTTTCCGTATGCCACTACATATGAGCCTTCGGAGTTGAATAACTGGCGGTTGCGGGGATTGGTTCGTATTTCAAACGGTTCGTTTTGGTCGATTAGTGCGCACCAAATAATACAAGTGTCAGGCTCGCCTTTCAGCGCCTCCCATTCTGTCGACGCGTAGTTGATCGGAGTTGTCTTGTACTTCAGGTAGCCGCGAACCTTGGTCGGGCGTTGGGTGAACGGGCGGCCGAATGCAAGGATGCCGTTGGTGCCGTCTGTCTTGACGTACTGTCCTACAAACAAGTTGCCGGCCGCAAGTTTGCCGAGCGAACCTACGCCCACGAAGCGAGTTTCGAGCATTGCGGCTTTGCCCTTGCCTGTGGCCGTATCATCAGTCGGAACGCTGTTCGATGTACCGATGGTTGTTGCGCCTTTGTTGCCTGTGTCCCAATAAGATTCTTCGCCTTCGAGCCACGGGCACCATATCTTGCCGTCGAGCCACCAGTTGTCGAGACTCATGTTGGGTAACTGCTCTACCGTGCCTGTGGTAAACTCGATTACAGCGCCATACGCATCGTCGGAGTAGGCACGTGCTTCGTATGTTGTCTGTGGCGTGAGGTGGATGAGACGAGCCGAGAAACTGCCGCCTGTTACGGTGACGTCGGATTTGTCGACACGAATCCAATTTTCATTGCCTTTGAGACGATATTCGATGCCGTTGTCTTTGCCGACTTCGGCCTGTCCGTATATCCATGCAACATTAGTCCACGCATCGGCACGTACGGTTTCCACCGATGCATCGGTTTGTTCTACAAATATTGTCCAAATTGTGGTCTTGCCGTGTGCGGTGACCTCGACATTGAGCGGGTGGGTGAAGTTTACGTGTGCGCCGGTGATGTCGGGTGTCATTGTCGCTCCTTCCGGGCCGAGCTTGATGCTTTCAACCACGACGTTGCTGATAGGAGTATTCTTCGATATGTAGGCAACTACTCGGTGACCGACTGCGTCGATGACCGAAGATCCTACTTGCCCGCTAACTGTGAAGTTATATGAAATCTCCTGAACAGCCTTTATGGTCCATATCCAATTGTAGTAATGGAATAAGTTGACTTTTAGAGGCTTCTCAAGGTTAATCGGGCTATCCAAGTGTGCATCTTTAATTTCAGCTCCGGGAGATATTGTGTAGTCGCTTACCACCACGTTGGCCAAGTCGGTTTGTTCGCCAAAGTAGAGGGTGATGATGCGATTGATAGAGTCGATGTCGGCATTGCGCTCCTGCTCCTCAGCGACAAACGTTCTGAAGTTAGCTTGCTCGCGAGGGTAGGGAATATCGTTTTTTACGCAGCCGACAATGGCTGTGACGATAACGGCTGTGCAGGCAATGCGTTGCAGTAGACCTTTTAATATGCTCGGTGATTTGAATGTATTCATAACGCATTGTGTTAAATTACAACCATCATACCGAAGTTGATATTAAATATATTGAACTTGAAGTTTGCTCCGGATGTGAAGCGCGAACCTTCATCGATATTGTCGGTAATTTGGTGCTCCCGGCGAAGATTGAGCCCAAATACGCCGAACGAGACATTGAAGGCCACGTATTCCTGAATGAATACACATACGCCGGGCGAAAAGTTGAGGCTTGCCGAAGTGATGTTGGTGCGAGTGTCCTTGGGTGTGTCGTTGTACAGACGTTTAAATCGAGTGGATCCGCTGCCGACCGTGACGTCGACTTCGTTGAATATGCCGAAGCGTTTGCCTTTGCTCAGACCTATGTAATTGCGGTAGAACAGCGATGTGGATATAGACTGAGTGTAATAACTTACATCTTTCAATTCAAAATTCAGGTCATCATCGAAGTCAACCGACATATTGTTAAGGTCGCCAATACCACGCGAGTAGTTGAATCGTAGACCTACCGACTGGTTGTTGCGAACGAAGTACGATATGAACGGTTTTATGGAGTAAATTTTACCCTTGAAATCTATATCTTTCATAAGAGAAAGTACACGCACATCTTCAGTGTTGAGTTCGCCGTACGATGCAGTAAGACCGAATGCCCACTTGCCTTTGGGTATAAACAGGTAGTTGAACAGCCCGCGGTCGTATCGACCGAAGTTTCGTTCGGGAATAACAAGATTTACCGTGTCGTTTCCTACGATCACTTTCTCGTGTATATCGGGATTATCGGGCGCAAGCGACTTGCGCACTACCTGCTGTGCGTTAACTGCCATAACGCACGCGGCTGCCAATAGAATTGCTGCAAATCGTTTCATCTTACAAATAGAATGCTACGCCGAACGTAATTGAAAACAGATTAATCTTGAAGTTGGCTTGAGACGTTGAGCGGTGCGCCACATACACTTTGTCGGTAGTCGATTTCACGTTGTTGTATGAGAATCCGAGCACGCCGACATTCACTTCAAGAGCAGAATAGTTGTTCAGAAACACTATCATACCGGGCGCAAGTCCGACATTGACCGACAACTGACGTTCGTATGTGCCGGTGAAATCGTCGCCGCTGCCGCTGCACAATTTCGATTGTCCGCCGCCAAAGTCGAGTTGAACTTCATTGAACAGGCCGAAACGAGTGTTGTTGCCGAGCGACATATATTGGCGGAACGCTCCTGCAAAATGATAACTGTGCGATATGGAGTAGAGGTTGTCAACGCTGTATTCGGTGTCGGAACCAAGGACAATGTCTGCTTGGTCGAGATTTGTGCGTTGGCGTGAGTAGGAGAATCGTCCGCCGGCTGCAAGATTGTCCTTGAATGAGTACATCAGCATCGGGCTGACCTTGAAGGTATATGTGTCGCCCGACAGGTTCTCTATGACGAGGAACTGATAATTATCCTGATTGCTTTGTGAATAACTGACGCTGACGCCGGTTATCCATTGGCCTTTAGGCACAAATGCGAATTGCTTGATGTCGCGGCTGAACACTTCTTGTGCCGCGACTTCGACAGGCGACAGGACGCCGAAAAGCGCTGCCGCGACCATCGTTGAGAGCAATTTCATTCGGATTTTCATAAAATTAACTATTTGGGTTCAAAGTTACGAAATTTTGCCGAGAAATCGCTAATGTATTGCGCTATTTAATAATCAAGCCCGCCGCAGGACGAACCTCGGCGGGCTTGATGCAAGCTGAATATGAAGGGTTATTGATTATTTACCTTTATGTTCGTACTGAAGAGTGAGCGAGGGTTGATCGCATACTTCTGCCGGGCCGAAGTACTGGATAGGACCGGGATATACGTAGCATGTGTTCATTGCCCAATCGTCGCGCTGCGAAGCGAACTTCTGGAAGGGCGCACCGTCAAGCTTTACAAGTGCCTTTTGGATAACGGGCTTGTCCTCGCCGTTGCGGTGTTCGATGTTCATCATCATAGTGATGGGAATACCACCGGCAATCCATTGTACAGAGGGTTTGATGAGGTTGCGAATCGACGACATGTAACCGGTTACGCCTGCGTTGATAAGGCATGCGGCGTTGAAGCCGAGTGCATAGCAGTAGTCGGCATCGAAGTTCGAGGGATCGGCGCAGCGACCTTCGTAGCCGAAGAAGTGATGTTGGGGAGCATAAGCGCCGTTATACTTGCCTTCGGCACGCATTTCTTCGAGACGGTTGCCGACCATTTCGCTGAGCAGCTTCTCTGTTTCGATGAGCGATACCTGAACGTTGCCGTGGGGGTCGCGGTCGAGCATCAACTGACGGCCTACGGTAGCGGGCAGTGACTGAAGTGTAGCGAGGTTCTCGGCAGAGAGGTGTTCGGGAATGTATGTTTCAAGCTGTGAAGCATTGAGAGCCTTTGCTTCCTTGGTCGAGAGCATGTCGTTGAGCTGAGCAATCAGTTTCTTGATAGCAGGGATAAACTCGATGAGGCCTTCGGGAATCAGAACGATACCGTAGTTGTTGCCTGCCTTTGCACGTGCTGCAACGATGTCTGCGATGTTATTGACAACATCATTGAGGGTGAGATTCTTTGCCTCAACTTCTTCGGAGATGATGCAGACGTTGGGCTGGCACTGAAGTGCGCATTCGAGGGCAATGTGGCTTGCCGAACGGCCCATCAATTTAATGAAGTGCCAATATTTCTTTGCCGAGTTGCAGTCGCGCTGAATGTTACCGATGACTTCAGAATATACCTTTGTTGCTGTGTCGAAACCGAATGAAGTCTCGATGCATTCGTTCTTGAGGTCGCCGTCGATTGTCTTGGGGCAACCGATAACCTGTACGCCTGCATTGATGCTCTTGTAATATTCGGCGAGTACAGCTGCGTTGGTGTTGGAGTCATCGCCTCCGATGATTACGAGCGCCTTGATGTCAAGCTCCTTGAGGATTTCAAGGCCTTTGTCGAACTGCTCTTTCTTTTCGAGCTTGGTACGACCGGAACCGATGATGTCGAAACCGCCTGTGTTGCGGTATTCATCAATGATAGCCGATGTCAGTTCGATATATTTGTGGTCGACAAGACCGCCGGGACCCATAAGGAAGCCGAAAAGGCGGCTGTCGCGATGAATCTTCTTGATGCCGTCAAAAAGACCGCTGATAACGTTGTGACCGCCGGGAGCCTGACCGCCTGACAGGATTACACCTACATTGATGGGGTGGGTTGCCGAGGGATTTGCATTCTTTTCAAATTTCAATTCCGGCAGACCGTATGTGCTGGGGAAAAGGGCTTTAATCTCTGCTTGATTTGCCACCGATTCGGTGGGATTGCCTTCGACTGCCTTTACGGCGCCGGTCAGCACGATAGGCAACTTGGGTTTGTAAGCCGCACGTGCTTTCTGAAGAAGACTCTTTTTCATTGAGTTATGTTATATGATTTTGTTGTTTATTGATAGTTTCAAAATTGAAATTTGTGACAAAGTTCGGAAATTTTCACAAAATATGAAAGCGTTGACCTATTTTGTTGGTAAAATTGCGAAACTTTTATCGACAATTATTCCCATTCGATTGTTGCCGGCGGTTTTGAGGAGATGTCGTATGTTACGCGATTGACACCTCTGACCTTGTTGATTATGTCGTTTGATACCTTGGCAAGGAACTCGTAGGGGAGGTGTGCCCAATCGGCTGTCATAGCATCTGTGGATGTCACGGCTCGCAATGCTACGGCGCTCTCATACGTGCGTTCATCGCCCATAACGCCTACGCTCTGCACCGGGAGCAGAATTACGCCTGCCTGCCATACCGAATCATATAAATTCCAGTCGCGCAGGCCTTGAATGAAAATGTCATCGGCTTCTTGCAGTATGCGAACTTTCTCGCGAGTGATAGCTCCGAGAATACGAACCGCCAAGCCCGGGCCGGGGAATGGATGACGAGTGATAAGGTGCTCGGGCATACCGAGTGCGCGACCTACCGCACGAACTTCATCTTTAAACAGCCACTGAAGCGGTTCGCACAACTTGAGGTTCATCTTCTCGGGCAGGCCGCCGACGTTGTGATGGCTCTTTATGGTTGTGCCAGTAATTGATAGAGATTCGATGCGGTCGGGGTAGATGGTGCCTTGTGCAAGCCATTTAACTCCTTGAAGTTTGTGCGCTTCGCGATCAAACACGTCAATGAAACCTTTGCCGATTATCTTGCGTTTCTTCTCCGGGTCGGAGACACCATCGAGCGCCTTGAAAAATTCATCCGAGGCGTCTACACCAATGACGTTCAATCCCAGACAACGGTAGTCGTCGAGGACCTTTGAGAACTCGTCTTTGCGGAGTAGTCCGTGGTCAACGAAAATACAAGTCAGATTATCTCCGATTGCTTGGTGGATAAGCACTGCCGCTACGGAAGAATCGACACCGCCGCTGAGACCCAATACGACTTCGTCGTCGCCAAGTTGCTCGTGCAATTCGGCAACGGTTGTTTCAATATATGATTTTGTGCTCCAATCGCCTCTCGCTCCGCAAATGTCTTTTACGAAGTTAGACAGCAATTGAGTCCCGCATGTCGAGTGATATACTTCGGGGTGGAACTGCACGCCCCAGATATTGCGCCCTTCGACTTTGTATGCCGCACAGGGTACTTCTTCGGTCGATGCAATGATTCTGAAATTATCGGGCAAGTGAGTGATTGTGTCGCCGTGGCTCATCCACACCGTGTCACCTACATTGATGCCTTTCAGCAGTCGATCGTCGGCTTCAATCTTTTGGAGATTGGCTCGTCCGTATTCGCGAGTATGCACGCTTTCGACAGTTCCGCCGTTTTGGTAGGCAAGCAACTGTGCACCATAGCATATTCCAAGAATGGGATATTTTGATGCTATTGCTTCCAAGTCGGTGGTAAATGCGTCTTCGGCGTATACGGAGAACGGACTGCCTGATAGAATTACGCCGATAACGTCAGGGTCATCGGCGGGGAACTTGTTGTAGGGAACAATTTCACAATAAGTATTCAACTCACGGACGCGACGCCCTATAAGGCGTGTAGTTTGTGAGCCGAAATCAAGAATGATAATCTTTTGGGGCATAGATATTTGTATGTACCTGGATTTGTTTGCGCAAAGTTACGAAAAAATATTGGATATTTCAATCATAGACAAATTTAAGCCATACGATTGCTCGATATTATAATAAAGTTGTTAACTTTGCACAGATAAATATGTAAAGACGGTAATGTTAAAGAAATTCTTCATATCAATGCTTGGTACCATCGCAGGCCTTTGGATAGTGTTCGCTATCTTGTTTCTGCTTGGTGTGACTTCTATGGCATCGTTGTTCGCTTCAAAATCGGATGATTTGAAGATCGACGACAACTCGGTACTATATATCAATCTGTCGGGTGAGATTCCCGAGCGTAAGCAAGCTGTTGATATATGGCAGGTGTTGCGTGATGAACAATCTGATGCTGATGCATTGTGTGACATAGTTTTGTCTATCCGAGCCGCTGCCAACGATTCCAAGATTTCAGGCATATATATTGATGCCGACGGCGCGGCTCTTGGAACAGCGTCAAGAGAAGAAATCGTTTCGGCACTTGAAGATTTCAAGGCGTCGGGCAAGTGGATCGTGGCGTACGCCGACAGTTATTCACAGGGTGACTACATGGTGTCGTGCCTCGCTGACAGTGTGTTTTTGAATCCGTTGGGTTCGGTTAATGTCAGAGGTATAGCGACGTCTGTTCCGTTCTTCAAGAAAATGCTTGATAAAGTCGGCGTAAAGGTTCAAGTCGTTAGAGTGGGCACGTACAAGAGTGCGGTAGAGCCTTTTATGGCTGAACAGATGAGCCCGGCTTCGCGACTTCAATCGCAGCAATTGATAGATACAATGTGGACGTATATGGCCGATGTCGTTTCAACCAACAGAAATGTGAATCATTCGGCAATCGACGTGTGGGCCGATAGTATGATGTTCACACGTCCTGCGGAATACGCGTTGAAGCAAGGCGCTGTTACGTCACTGAAGTATCGTCGCCAAATTGAAGATTACATCCGCACCATTTGTTTCGTTGATGATGACGATGATTTGCCGTTGGTTACTCCGTCGCAGTACATCGCTTTGAATAAAACTCTAAAAGGGTCTAAGAACATTAAGCGCGACCATATAGCCGTCCTTTATGCTGTCGGAGACATCGTTGATGACGGAGAAGGCGGTATCGTCGGAAAGACAATGGTTCCTCAAATCATCGACCTCGCAAACGATGATAATGTCAAGGGCTTGGTGATGCGTGTCAATTCTGGCGGTGGCAGCGCTTTTGCATCCGAACAGATTTGGGAGGCTCTTGAGTATTTCAAATCAAAAGGGAAACCGTTCTATGTTTCGATGGGCGATGCTGCCGCATCCGGTGGTTATTATATTTCGAGTGGTGCCGATATGATTTTTGCTGATAGGACGACTCTGACAGGATCAATCGGCGTCTTCGGTCTTATACCTGACTTTTCTGGCCTTGTGACCGATAAATTCGGGATTAAGTTTGAGACTGTGACTACCAATGCAAACGCAACATTCCCATCCGGCGTTGAATCAATGACGCCACTGCAATATGCCGCCATGCAGTCGAGCGTTGAAGATATTTACGATACATTTACGAAGCGTGTAGCTACAGGTCGTAAGATGTCTCAGGATTCTGTTAAGGCGATTGCAGAAGGTCGCGTTTGGGTCGGTTCTGCTGCTGTTAAACTCGGCTTGGTCGATCAGCTCGGCGGACTTAATGATGCCGTCAAAGCAATGGCCGGTAAGTTGGGCATTGACGATGATTGCTTAGTGGCCTATCCGCAGGTTGATGAATCTGTGTTCGCTCAGATTTTGAAAGCCGCTACGCAGGATGCTAATGTCGGCGGTATCAAGGTCGATGCTTATACGCTGCGTTTGGCTCGCTTCATCGAGTATCTGCATAGGATGCCTTATGTGCAAGCGCGTATGATCCCGATGGAATTTGATAATTGAGTTCAATTAAACATATTAGTAGTGAAGTGACATTACGTACCGTACTATCCAAAGTAATATTGTTGCCATGCTCCAAGTTGTATGGCTTGGCTCTGTATGTGCGTAATAAACTGTTTGATTACGGATTGCTGACTCAGCACGAATTTTCAATACCCGTGATTTGTGTCGGCAATTTAGCTGTAGGCGGAGCCGGTAAAACTCCGCATACCGAGTATATAATCGACGCTCTGCGGCTCAATTATAACATAGCAGTACTTAGTCGTGGATACAAACGCTCTACTAAAGGCTTTGTATTGGCTACACCGCACTCGCGTCCGAATGACATAGGCGATGAAGCCTATCAGATGTACCATAAGTTCGGCTGCAAAATTACAGTGGCAGTCTGTGAAAGCCGTGTAGCCGGTATCAAGGAAATACAGAGTTTGTATCCCGATATAAATTTGATAGTTCTCGACGATGCCTTCCAGCATAGGTATGTGAAGCCGGCTCTGTCGATCTTGGTAACTGAATACAGTCGTCCTGTGTTCAGGGACTCATTGTTGCCTTACGGTCGCCTTCGTGAATCAAAACTTGGCGTCAATCGTGCCGATATTGTTGTTGTGACGAAATGTCCTGAGATTATGAAAGATTTGGAATATAGAATCTTTTCCAAGGATTTGAATCTCTTCCCTTATCAGTCGCTGTTCTTCTCACATTACGAGTATCAGGCGCTTGTCCCGCTTTTCCCTGACGAGGCGGTATCTGTCCCGGATTTAAAGTGGATGACAGAAGATGATTCAATCCTCGCTATCGCCGGAATTGATAACCCTCGTCCGTTCATAAGGTATTTGAAGAGTTTTCTGCCGCGCGTTAGGGTTAATATTTTTGGGGATCACCATAAATTTACCCGCAAGGATTTGGATTACATCCAAAAACGTTTTGATATGAAAGGAAAGCAGCGCATTATTGTGACTACAGAAAAAGACGCAGTGCGCTTGGCTTGTAATCCGTACTTCCCGAAAGAGTTGCGAGCGCATACATTCTACTTGCCTATCAAGGTCGAATTCAATGCGTATGGCAATCGCTCGTTCACAGATACTGTTCGAGATTGCTTGAAACGTGCCGGCTATTAAATAATAAGTTATTAATATTAGATTCTGACAATCAATTTACTATTCATATTAACATAAAGTAAAACTACCATGTTGACCAAAATTAAGGAAACCGCGCAGTTCCTCCGCGGATGCGCTACAGGCGAAATGCCCAAGACCGCGATTATTCTCGGTACAGGTCTCGGAGCACTCGTCGATTACATCGAAGATAAGCAATACATCGCATATAAAGACATTCCCAACTTCCCTGTTTCGACAGTCGAAGGCCATAGCGGCAACCTTATCTTCGGTACTCTCGGCGGCAAGCGCGTCATTGCAATGCAGGGCCGCTTCCACTACTACGAAGGCTATGACATGAAGCAGGTGACTTTCCCTGTTCGTGTCTTCCGCGAACTCGGCGTTGACACTCTTTATGTGTCAAATGCAGCCGGCGGTATGAACAAGAACTTCAAGGTTGGTGACGTGATGATTATCACGGATCAAATCAACCTCTTCCCCGAAAACCCGCTGCGTGGCAAGAACTACAACGAACTCGGCCCGCGCTTCCCGGCCATGACCGAACCTTATGATCATCAGCTTATCGCTCTTGCCGATAAGATTGCCGAAGAAAAAGGTATTCACGTCGTACACGGTGTATACGTAGGCACAACAGGCCCGACATTTGAAACTCCGGCAGAATACGAATACTTCCGCATTATCGGTGGTGATGCAGTTGGTATGTCCACAGTTCCCGAAGTAATTGTCGCTCGTCACGGCGGTATGCGTGTGTTCGGTGTATCGGTAATCACCGACCTTGGCGGTAAAGATATTACTGAAGTTCCCGACCACGAGGAAGTACAACGTGCTGCCGAAAAAGCACAACCCAATGTGGTTGCTGTTATCAGCGAACTTGTTAAGCGTTCATAAAATATAAACTATGTGGGTGTTGCAAAATTAACGTAATGCCGGCAAAAGCCGGCAAAGGTAGGGGCGAGCCTTCGGCCCGCCCGCTGCCGCTCAGCATGTGATTAATTGTAATACAGAGTGTTGTGTATTAAAGTATGCGAAACGTATGCCGCTACACTTATTGTATTGTGCCAATATTTAATAACACCGAAATTTTGCAACACCCTCATTTACACATTTACAACTTAATATAATGTCAGAGATTTCTTCACTTGGCGAGTTCGGCCTTATTGACAGACTTACCAAAGATATTAAACTTGTCAACAAATCCTCGTTGCGAGGCGTCGGCGATGATGCTGCCGTGATGCACTTCGATTCAGAAACCGATGAGCCGGTGGATGTACTGATGACTACCGACTTGTTACTCGAAAATGTGCATTTCGATCTCACTTATGTGCCACTCAAACATCTCGGTTACAAGAGCGCCGTTGTCAATTTCTCTGACATATACGCAATGAACGGTACGCCGCGTCAGATCACGGTTTCTCTCGGCATTTCGAGTCGTTTTACGCTTGAGCATATCGAGGAGTTGTATAGTGGCATCCGCTTGGCATGTGAGATGTACGGCGTCGATTTGGTGGGTGGCGACACCTCAGCCTCCAATCAGGGTCTTGTCATTTCCATTACGTGTATCGGAGATGCTCCGCGTGACAAAATAGTATATCGCGATGGCGCACATCCTACCGATGTGTTATGCGTTTCCGGAGATCTCGGCGCGGCATATATGGGCCTGCAATTACTCGAACGTGAAAAAGTCGCATCTGCCGGAAATAAAGATTTTGAACCGGACTTTGCCGGTAAAGAATACTTGATTGAACGACAATTGAAACCCGAGGCTCGTCGTGACATTGTCAAAGCGCTTGCCGAAAGCGATATCAAGCCGACTGCAATGATGGATATAAGTGATGGTCTGTCTTCGGAGGTGCTGCACATCTGTCATAAAAGCAAAGTAGGTTGTCGTGTATACGAAGATCGAATTCCGATTGATTATCAAACAGCTGTTATGGCCGAGGAATTAAATATGAACCTCGTTACGGCCGCTTTGAACGGCGGTGAAGACTATGAACTATTATTCACTGTCCCTCTGACCGACCATGACAAAGTTGAGAAAATCCAAGGTGTCAAGGTGATTGGCTATATCACTGAAGAATCGTTGGGGTGTGCATTGGTAACACGCGACAACACCGAAATTCCTATGAAAGCTCAGGGATGGAATCCGTTAGCTGAAGAGAACTCATAAATTTATATGCCGTGAGTGATTGCTTAGTGATTTAAATTTACTAACTTTGCACATCATTTAAAGAATAGAACATACATATTATGATAAATCGCATTCTTATCAGAATTAAAGTCGTGCAGATTCTGTATTCCTATCTGCTGTCGCGTAGTGAATTCAAGATTAATGTTGCTCCTGACGGGAGTTCGCGCGACCGACGGTTCGCTTATGCCGTTTATCTGGATATGTTGATACTCATCCAAGAACTTTCCGGCTACAGAATTAATAATCCCGAACGAGGTGCATTCGCTCTCGACGTGGATAAGTATGTTCGCGCAAATCGCGTGGGTAAAGCGTTAAGCGACAATCACGTTCTGAAAGAAATAACATTCAAGAACGCCTCGGATTTTGCCTTGCTTAAGCCAATTATAGCAAAGTTGCGCGATTCAATTCTGGATTCAACAATCTACAAAGACTACTCTCGCAAGCGCTCGCGCTCGCTCGAAGACGATGTTAAATTCTGGACAGTTGTACTCGAAACGATTGTCCTGAAATCGCCTGAAGTAACGCAAGTATTGCGCGCAAATCCCGAGTTCTCGCTCACGGGCTTGCATCATGGCATAATGGACGCTGTCGATACGCTTCGCTCATACAGTGATACCCGTTACGCGTACCAGAAAGCCAAGAACGAATTGGAAGAATCGCTGAATGAGGCTTATGAGCTTTATTTGGCAATGTTCGTCCTGATTACCGAACTTATCGACGAGCAGAACGATCGACTTGAAGCAGCCAAGGCCAAGTATCTTGCCACTGCCGAAGATCTTAACCCCGATACAAAACTTGTCGACAACCTCTTTGTTGCATATTTGCGCGATAATGAAGTCCTTAAAGAATTTGTCGACAAGAACAAGTTCACTTGGGTGTCGTCGCCGGGGCTGCTCAAGAGTTTGCTCGACTCTATCCTGGCATCGGACTTGTACCGCAACTATATCGCGGAGCCTGAACATACATGGACGGGTGATTGCGAGTTCTGGCGCGATGTGATGCGCAATATCGTTATTCCGAGTGATAGTATTGACGAAGCCCTTGAGGCGATGTCGATCTTTTGGAATGATGATTTGTCGACAGTCGGCACTTTTGTCCTCAAGACTATCCGCAAGTTCTCGGCTTCTTCGGCTCAAGGACTGGATATCGACTTCTTGCCGCAGTACAAGGACGACGAGGATGCTGCGTTCGGTGGCAAACTGTTTACGTTGACTGTTGAAAATCGTGAATTATATCGCTCATACATCGAACAGCTGTCTCTTATACACATCTCC
>CALKKU010000134.1 GCA_937995285.1 uncultured Bacteroidales bacterium
CAGCGTCAGATGTGTATAAGAGACAGGTGCATAGAGGTCGAGCTGGCGCACCTTGCGGCGGTCGAAGTGTTCGTCGGCGTTGAAGCCTTTCACTTCGCATGCGAAGTGGGTCTTGAACTTTGAGGCGTCGAAGTGAGTAATAGGACCGGCACCGCTGACGCCGTTGATGGCGTTGTTCCAAGCGGTTTCGACGTCATTACCGATAGGGGTAATGGCGCCCAGACCTGTTACTACTACACGTTTTAATTCCATGTATCTAAATTAAAGTGTAATCAAAATGAAGAGGAGGGAGGTCGAGAGAGATATCAGTGCCTTTGCGGGCAATGATTATTTCTGATGTGCGTCGATGTAGTTGATGGCGTCGCCTACAGTCTTGATAGCCTGAGCGTCTTCGTCGGGAATTTCGAGATCGAATTCCTTTTCGAATTCCATGATGAGTTCTACAGTGTCGAGTGAATCAGCACCGAGGTCGGCGGTGAACGATGCTTCGGGAGTTACTGATTCGGCAGCTACGCCCAACTTTTCGGTGATAATCGCTTGTACGCGGTTTGCAGTTTCTGACATGATAATAAGTTTTTATTAATGATTCATTTTTGCGGTGCAAAGTTACTACTTTTTTTTATATAACAGTCTATATTCGCCCGTTATTTTGTATTTTATTATTGATAATCACATCATTAACCTTTGTTAACAGCATGATAAGCGTTCATCTCTATGGTAAAATATTCCAAAAATAAGCCGAATACTCCAATTGCGCTTTTGCCGCATAAAGTGTCGAAAAGCTTCGTTGAAGGCTAAAAATCGACGTTTTTCGGTGCGTCGTTATTTTCACGTAAAACTTTTTCATTAATTTTGTGCCCCGAAACGTAATTCGTAATATTAATGTGTATGCTGAAAAATCTTGTAATAGTCGAATCACCGGCTAAAGCCAAAACAATAGAAAAATTTCTCGGTCCGGATTGTAAGGTCATGTCAAGCTATGGCCACATACGCGACTTGAAATCAAAAAGTTTCAGCATCAATGTCGATTCTGACTTTTCCCCGATATATGAAATTCCGGCCGACAAGGAGGCTCTTGTAGCCGACTTGCGTAAGGCGGCCTCACAAGCCGAAACCGTGTGGCTCGCATCCGATGAGGACCGCGAGGGAGAGGCCATAGCATGGCACTTGGCCGTGGTGCTCGGGCTCGACCCGGCGTCGACCAAGCGTATCGTGTTCCACGAAATCACCAAGAAGGCCATTCTCAACGCGCTGGAGCATCCGCGCACCATCGACCTCAACCGTGTCGACGCCCAGCAGGCACGCCGCGTACTCGACCGCATCGTCGGTTTCGAGCTTTCGCCGGTGCTGTGGCGCAAGGTGAAGCCGTCGCTCTCGGCCGGCCGCGTGCAGTCGGTAGCCGTACGTCTGATTGTTGAGCGTGAGAAGGAAATCGAGAAGTTCGTGTCCGAACCCTACTATCGCGTCGTAGGTGAATTCTCGACAGCCGACGGGGACACATTCCGCGCCGACCTGTCGCACCGACTCGCCACCGAAGAAGATTCGCGCACCCTACTCTCGCAGTGTTCAGCCGCCGACTTCACCGTCAGCGACATCGCTACACGCCCCGTGAGCAAATCTCCGGTGGCGCCGTTCACCACATCGACCTTGCAACAGGAAGCCGCCCGCAAACTCGGCTTCACCGTGGCTCAGACCATGATGGTGGCTCAGCGTCTCTACGAAGCCGGCCATATCACCTACATGCGTACCGACTCGCTCAACCTCTCGGAGGAGGCCGTGGCTGCCATCGCTCAGGAAATCACTACGACTATGGGCGATAAATATCTCCACGTGCGCCGCTACCACACCAACAGCAAGGGCGCCCAGGAGGCTCACGAAGCAATCCGTCCCACCGACGTGACAGTGGCAGTGCCCGCCGACCTCACCGACCGCGAAAAGCGCCTGTACACACTCATACGCCGTCGCACCATCGCCTCGCAGATGGCCGATGCCGAAATCGAAAAGACAACAGCTGAAATCACGGCAACCGGCATCGACGAACATTTCACCGCAACGGGCGAAGTCATCACATTCGACGGTTTTCTCCACGTCTACACCGAGGACCACGATGACGACACCGATGCGGCGCAGACGCCTGCCGGCGGCTCGTCGCTGCTGCCTCGCCTTGCCAAGGGACAGGCTTTGCAGATGGTCGACGTCACCGCCACCGAGCGCTTCACTCAGCAGCCGCCGCGCTACACCGAAGCTTCGCTCGTGAAGAAGATGGAAGAACTCGGCATCGGCCGCCCGTCGACCTACGCCCCGACAATCTCCACAATCCAGAATCGCGAATACATCGAAAAGGGCGAACGCGAAGGCGTGCGCCGTGACTACAAGATACTCAAAGTCGACAACAGCGGCACGCTGAGCGAATCCACAGCCTCGGAAGTGACAGGCAGTGAAAAGAACAAACTCGTTCCGACCGACATAGGCGTAGTGGTCAACGAGTTCCTCACCCGCTATTTCCCCGAAATTCTCGACTACAACTTCACTGCACACGTCGAGGAGCGCTTCGACGACATCGCCGAAGGCAAGTTGCCGTGGAACAGCGAGATACGCACTTTCTACAATCACTTCCATCCCGCAGTGCAGGAGGCGATGAACATGCGCCTGGAACACAAAGTCGGGGAACGCTCGCTCGGCGTCGACCCCAAGGGTCGCCCCGTGTCGGTGAAAATCGGCCGCTTCGGTCCGCTGGTGCAGATCGGTGACGCCGACGGTGAAGAGAAGCCTCAATTCGCCTCGTTGCTCAAGGGTCAGTCGATGTCGACAATTACCCTCGAAGAAGCCTTGCGCCTCTTCGACTTCCCCCGTGACCTCGGGCAATACGAGGGCAAGGATGTGTCGGTGGCAATCGGTCGCTTCGGCCCCTACGTGCGCCACGACGGCAAGTTCGTGTCGATTCCAAAAGATGTAACGCCGGCATCCGTCACTCTCAACCAGGCAATCGCTCTCATCGACGAGAAACGTCAGCGTGAAGCTCAGCGCGTGGTCAAGACATTCGACGCCGCTCCCGAAACACAAATTCTCAACGGCCGCTACGGCGTGTACATCGCCAGCAACGGCAAGAATTATAAGATACCCAAGACAGTCGCCGACCCTGCGGCTCTGTCGCTCGACGAAGTGATGGAAATCGTCAAGGCTCAGGATGAAAAGCCCGCCAAACCCAAGACCCGTCGCACAACCTCTAAAAAAGCATAACCGGATATGGCAAAACAACGCTCGACCAAGCCCGGAGCTGAACGCGCACGCTTCAAGCCCGATGTAATATTAACTTTCAACGTTGATGCCGACAAGCCGCGCCTGCTCGACTTCCTGCTTGAGGCTATGGCCGACCGCAAGCGCACTACGGTCAAGGACTATCTCAAATACAATCAGGTGATGGTCAACGGCGCCGTGAGCCGCCAATGGGATCAGCCGCTGCTGGCCGGAAGTGTTGTCAAGGTCAACACTTCACGCGAGTTTCAGGTGTTCCGCAATTCGCGCCTGCATATAGTCTATGAGGACGATGACATCATCGTGGTGAACAAGGGCTACGGCCTGCTGTCGGTAGGCACCGATCAGAAGAGCGAGGGCACGGCCTATTGGTTGCTGCGCGACTATGTGAAGCGCGTCGACCCGCGCAACAAGATATTCATCGTTCATCGTCTCGACCAGCAGACCTCAGGGCTTATGCTCTTCGCCAAGAGCATTCAAGCCAAGGAGGAAATGCAACACAACTGGAACAATATGGTGCTCGAACGCCGCTATGTGGCCGTCACTCTCGGCCGTCCCGATGAGGACGAGGGCGTTATCCGCAGTTATCTTGCCGAAAACTCGGCTCACGAAGTTTACTCCACAAACAATCCAAAAGAGGGCAAACTCGCCGTGACACACTACCGCGTGCTGAAATCGCGAGGCCGCTATGCCATGCTCGAACTCTCGCTCGACACCGGCCGCAAGAACCAGATTCGCGTACACTTGAAGGATATAGGCCATCCCATTGTCGGCGACCGCCGCTACGGTTCGGAAGTGTCGCCCATACATCGCCTCGCACTGCATGCTCAGACGCTGCGCTTCATCCATCCTATCACGCGCCGCGATATGTCATTTACCTGTCCGCTACCGGCCGGATTTGCCCGGTTAGTCTGACTATGGCAGCCGAGATGCTCTTGCAATATTTGTGGGAACACCGGCTCATAGAACGTTCGTCGCTGACGACAGTCGACGGCGAGCGGGTGGTCATCATCGACCCGGGGCTGCGCAACAACAATGCAGGCCCCGACTTCTTCAATGCCAAGATAATGATTGGCGAGCGCATGTGGGCGGGCAATGTGGAGATACACGTTACTGCGTCGGACTGGATGCGCCATCGCCACCATCTCGACCCGGCCTACGACTCGGTCATATTGCATGTTGTGGGCGCGTCCGACACGTCTGTATCAACGTCGAAGGGTAGGGTGGTGCCGCAGATGGTGATGCCTTATACGCCCGATTACCGCACACGCTACGACGCAATGGTCAACGACCGCTCTTCGCGGCTGCCGTGCGCGTCGGAACTTATGCGCATCGATCCCATTTACATATCCGATTGGATCATGTCGCTCGGCCTTGAACGCCTCATCGACAAAGCCAATCGCATCACCGACTATCTGAAGCGTGTCGACGGCGACTGGCAGGCCGCTGCATACGTAACCCTTGCCCGAGCGCTCGGTTTCAGCGTCAACAGCGAACCGTTTGAGCGCCTTGCATTGGCCACACCTCTGAAGGTGCTGCTAAAGCACGCCGGTGACCACGAAATGATCGAAGCGGCGCTGTTCGGACAAGCGGGTTTTATCGATTGCTGCGCCGAGCCTGAGGCCGACCGAATTTATGCCGCGCGGCTGTTGCAGAACTATTCCTTCATGTGCGCAAAATACGGCTTAAACGCTCCTGAATCGCTTGCGTGGCGTATGGCAAGGATGCGTCCGCCCAACTTCCCGCAGCGCCGTGTAGCGGCTCTGTCGGCCTTGATTTGCGACGGCTTCAAGTTGGGTCGCAACTTCGCGCACGTCACCGACGAAGCATCGGCACGAGCTCTCTTCGAGGTGAAGTTGTCGCCGTTTTGGTCGGTGCACTACAACTTCGGCGTTCAGGCCGTGGAATCGCGCACCGCTTTCAGCCACGACACGGTGACATCGTTGCTCATCAACGTCATTGCGCCGCTGATGTATGCCTACGGACAGGAATACGGCCCCGACGGCTGCTGCGAGCGTGCCGTGGCATTGCTCGAGTCGCTGCACCCCGAGAGCAATTCGCTTGTGAGTATCTTTACCGACATCGGCGTACCGTGCACCGACGCCTATATGTCGCAGGCGCTCATACAGCTGCGCCGCCAATATTGCGAGCCGCGCAAGTGCCTCTATTGCCGCATCGGCCACCGCATCCTCACCGCCCGCGCCAAACCCTGAAATTCCATAATTGCACAATGCACAATGCAAATATTGTATAAAATTGCACTTTGCGATGTGCAATTTTGTTTTTTGTATATAAAAAAGCAGGCTGCATCGGATGATGCAGCCTGCCGGTTTTGCAGAAGCCTCGCAGAAAATTACTTTTCTGCCTTTTTAGCGTTGCGACGACGGTCAGTGAGGTAGGCCACAGGCGATGCAATGTAGATTGTAGCGAGTGTACCTACGATAACTCCGAGCAGCATTGCGAATGTGAAGCTGCGGATAGCGTCACCGCCGAGGATGAAGATACAAATCAATACGAGCAATGTAGAGCCCGATGTCATGATCGTACGACCCAAGGTTGAGTTGATCGACTTGTTGATGGTGGTGAAGAAGTCCTGCTTGGGATAGAGACCTACATTTTCACGTACACGGTCGAATACCACCACGGTATCATTGATCTGATAACCGATAACGGTAAGGATTGCCGCGATGAAGTTCTGGTCGATTTCCATAGCGAAGGGCAGCACACCCCAGAAGAACGAGTAGAATGCAATGATTGAGAACGCTGTGAATGCCACGGCTGCAAGAGCGCCTACAGAGAATGCCACGTTGCGGAAACGGAGCAGGATGTAGAGGAACATCGCGATGAGTGCGAATGTCACGGCGATGTAAGCGGCGGTGCGCATATCGTTTGCAACCGAAGGACCGACCTTCTGCGACGATACGATGCCTTGTTCGGCGTCGGTTGTCGAGAATTCAGCGTCGGTCATGCCCTGACGCAGATAAGGCTTGAGAACCTTGAAGAGGCGTTCGGTGATTTCCTTTTCGGTATTTGCGTTTTCGTCGTTGATCTTATAGTTGGTGGAGATACGAACCTGGTTGGAGCTTTCGATGGTGATTACCGAAACGGCAGAGCCTTCGAATTCGGCGCCGACCTTTTCCTGCAACTCGGTGGTGTTCACAGGCTTGTCGAACTTAACAACGTAGTTGCGACCGCCCGAGAAGTCAATACCCTGGTTGAGACCGCGCAGGCCGAGTGAAGCGGCAGCAGCGATAACGAAGATACCCACGATAGTGAAGCTGATCTTGCGAGCGCCGAGGAAGTTGTAGTTCGAGTTGATGAACATCTTGCGCGAGAGCGAGGTCGAGAACGTGCAGTTCTTGAAGTTCTTGCCCTTGCCGAACCACAAGAAGAATACGCGGCTCAGATATACTGCCGTGAAGAACGAGCAGATAAGGCCGATAATCAGAGTGGTGGCGAAGCCCTTGATAGGACCTGTACCGAAGAGCAGCAGGATGACACCTGTGATAATCGAAGTGAGGTTGGAGTCGAAGATTGCCGAGAATGCGTTGCTGTAACCATCGGCGAGGGCGTTGTGTACGTTCTTGCCGGCACGAAGTTCTTCCTTCGAACGTTCGAAGATAAGCACGTTGGCGTCAACTGCCATACCGAGCGACAGCACGATACCGGCAATACCCGACATTGTAAGTACGGCCTGGAACGATGCGAGAATACCCATTGTGAAGAACAGGTTGCATACCAAGCAGATGTTGGCTACAAGACCCGGCACGAGGCCGTAGAATGCGCACATGAAGATCATCAGCAGCACGAGAGCCACGATGAACGATACAAAACCTGCCTGAATGGCCTGAGCACCGAGTGACGGGCCGATAACCATATCGGAGATGATGTGCACCTTGGCATCCATCTTACCTGATTTCAGCACGTTAGCAAGGTCCTTTGCTTCGTCGATGTCGAAGTCACCGGTGATCGACGACTGACCGCCTTCGATGGCGCTGTTGACGTTAGGAGCTGAGTAAACCTGGTCGTCAAGGACGATGGCTACCTGCTTGCCGATGTTGGCGGCGGTGATACGAGCCCATGCGCGAGCGCCTTCAGGGTTCATTGTCATTGACACCTTGTTGCCCTGCATATTGTCGAAGTCGCTCGAAGCGTCGGTCACTGCCTTGCCGTCGAGGGCGGGCTTGCCGCCGGGAGCTTTCAGAGCGTAGAGGCTGAAGCCGAAGTTGGTTTCAGTACCGTCCTGAGCCGTGCGGGTGTAGGGCTTAACCGACCAGCGGAGCTTGAGGTCGCTGGGCAGGATTGATTTGGCGGTAGGAGTGGCGAGGAGCGCGTCGATTTGGTCCATAGCGCGCTTGTCGGGAGCGAAGCCTACGGTTGCGCCGTAGCCCTGCTGCTGGATGAGAGCGGCGAGCGGAGCAACGTTGACTGTAGAGTCAGCGCTGAGTTTGCTTACTACATTGTAGAGAGCATTAGCCACTTCGGTAGCCTGGTATGTTTCGTAGAATTCGAGGTTGGCCGAGCGCTGGAGCAGGTCGCGTACGCGTTCATGTTCCTTTACACCGGGAAGTTCGAGAAGGATCTGACCGTCCTTGCCCTGAAGTACCTGAATGTTGGGCGATACTACGCCGAACTGGTCGATACGGTTGCGGAGCACATTGGTTGCCGAATTGTCGACACGGTCCTTAACTTCCGATTTGAGTTTGGTACGAACAGCTTCGTCGGATGTGCCCGAATCAATCAAGCCCTGGAAGATGACCGAGAAGTCGGCCTGCGGCTTGAGTTGACGGTATTGTTCGAGGAACGAGCCTACGAAGTCTTCGCTTTCGTGTGATGTGACGCGTGCATTGGCGGTTGCGAGAGCCGATTCGAATACCGAGTCGGTGTCGCCGCTCTTCATAGAGCGAAGCAGGTCGGCCATGTCGACTTGCAGGATGACGTTCATACCGCCCTTGAGGTCGAGGCCGAGGCCTACGCCCCATTTGCGTACTTCATTCAGAGTGTAACCCAAGTACACGGGCTTCTCGCTCAGAGAGTCCATGTAGTGTTTGTAAGCCTGGTTGTAAGCGGCATCGTCGTTATCGCCCGAGACGGTGAGCGCGTACTCCTTGGCTGCCGATTCGTGTTTGCTCGACACGAATGTGAACGACAGGTAGAAGAGGCACACTATCACCAAGAAAACTGCGATAACACCCGATACGATGCTTCCCAGATGTCCTTTGCTTTGCATGAATAATGTATTGTTTAAAATTATTAATTAATATTTTCAAGTATTTTTCGGCTCGCAAATATAGCGTTTTTTCGGCAATTAACAGCCCGATAGGCCTAAAAAAACGTCTTTGCCGCGCAAATTTGCAATAAAAGCGACTGTCACAATAGCAACACATCGCCGCCACTTACACAATACTGTTAAAGTTTGTTGAGATTGTGATTCTAATCCAACAGATATGCGAAGTGTTTATAAGCCAAATCATGAAGTGTTATTTCGCCGTCATCAAGTCGCTTGCAGTCAATAGAGCTTATGCGATCGCGGTATGATGACGAATCGTTATAGTCAATAACTATATAGCGGTTTAGGCCAATAACCTCTACGCGTATATTGTTGAACGGAAGAACATTTTTAGGTACGGATGTATAATTGATTGAATATGGAATGTCTCGCACTCTGCCGGGCGTAGGACTGAGAACACCCTGCTTTACAAGAGATTCTATATCACGAAGTGCGGTATCTTTCGATACATTCGCAATCTTTTCCCAATTCTTTGCCGTGAGTTTGGCATCATATCCGTCAAGATATTTGTTGAGAACAAGACGCTGACGTCCTGAAATGGACGATTGCGAATGCGCATTCCAAAAAGCTGCTTTGCGGAAAACGAGCGACAGCATTTCATTTGAATCGTCAACGGCCTCTATGACTGCATGGAAGTACCATGTAAGCCATTCCGTAATGTCTCCATTCCCTCGTTGCGTACGTTCCAGTATGTTGTAATAGTGCTTTTTATCTTTAAGAATTTGGCGGCTGAGGCTGTAAAAATGCAGGCCGTCACCATCAAGTGCCGCTAAAATCATATCCGATATGGCTCGGGCGATACGTCCGTTGCCGTCGTCGAATGGATGGATGCTCACAAACCATAAGTGAGCGATAGCAGACTTCAGGATGCACGGGGAGTTCTCGGGATCATTTATCCAATTGAGAAAGCATGTCATCTCTTTTGGGACACGTTCGGGAGCGGGCGCTCGGTAGTGAATACGCTCTCTACCGAACATACCCGAGACCACAGACATTTCTTCCGTGCGGTACGCGCCGACTGTCATATCTGTTTTATTGGGGAATAAAGCGGAATGCCAATTGAATAATCGCTGCTCGCTCAAAGGCTTACCTTGCTTGTGCGTTGCGTCAAGCATCATTTCCACTATGCCTTCAACGTAGTGAGTGGGATCTTTGCTCTTTTGCAATGTTACACCGAATTTGCGTGCAACCGAACTACGTACCTCATCTGTATCGAGTTGTACTCCTTCGATTTTTGAAGATGCGACCACATCGTTTGTTACCGCTTCGACAGTTGCAGCTAATTGGCTGTCAAAGCCGATTGCAGCCATTCGACCTGCGAGATAGCCGATTTGATGCATTGCTTGAAGTTGGAGCGCATTGACAGAAGCCTCATCCCATTTGAAGTTCGTCCAATTATTGTATTCGTGTATAAACATCTTAGAATATTGTTTTATGCTGCAAATATACAAATGCGACAAATAACTCGCAAATTTTGCGAGTTATTTGTCGCCGGACAAGTGCTTTTGAAATTCTATGCTTTGTTTTTGGCAATTATTCTGCGACAGCAGCGATTGCTTCGGCTGTCAATCCGTTGGCTTTGAGCAAGTCGGCAGGATTATAGCGGTCGGCAAATTCGCGCGGCAAGCCCTTGACTGTCACTTTCACGGGAGCTTCGCCGAGATATGCGGCAATCTTCTGCCCCATACCACCGTCGACGCAGGAATCTTCGAGGGTGATGACGTGCTCGAAATCGCGCAGCGAGTCGAGGCAGTCTGTGTCGAGGATATTGAGTGTTCGCGGGTTAATAACCTTGGCGTTGATGCCGCGCTGCTTCAACACTTCGGCTGCTTCAAGGCCGAGCGGCAGGAAGTCGCCTGCTGCGATAATGGCTACGCGCTCGCCCTCGGCTACTGTTTCGTAAGTAGGATGCGAGTAGTCGATGTTGTAATCGCCTTCGCGGTCGACAACAGCACTCGGTGCTGCAATCACGACAGGCACACCGTTTTGGTCGATAGCCCAGTCGAGCATGGCAAGAAATTCGCCGCGACATGTCGGCGCGAGTAGGGTGATGCCCGGGATACCGGCAATCATCGACGACGAGAAGAAGCCGAGGTGGGTGGCATCGTTGAGCGCCATAGCACCGGTGAAGAATGTGACGATTGTAGCGGCATTGCCGTTAAGGGCGAGGTCTTGCGACAACTGATCGTAGGTGCGCTGGATGAACGATGATGCCACGCCGAATACCGGCTTGCAGCCATTGGCGGCAAGGCCTGAAGCCATTGCCACGGCATGTTCTTCGGCGATACCCACGTCGATAAACTGACGGCCGGCTTCGGCACGGCGTTCGGGATAGAATCCGAGAACGGCCGGAGTGCCGGCTGTGAGAGTGCAAACAGTCTTGTCTTGCTTCATTCGCGCAAGCATATGTGTAGCGAAGATGTCGGCGTAGTTCTCGGTCGACGATGTGCTGCGCAAAGCGCCGGTGGCGGGATCGAACGGGGCGCTGTAGTGGAAGCGTTCCTTATTCTGTTCGGCAGGTGCGAGGCCTTCGCCCTTCATAGTGTTGACATGCACCACTACAGGGTGATCGATATCCTTCACCTTCTCGAATGCAGCGATAAGCGAAGCGAGGTCATTGCCATAAGGCACGTATATGTAGTCGTAGCCGAGAGCCTTGAAGAGGTTGACAGGGCATGTGCCGTTGCTTTCGCGCAACTCTTTAAGATTCTCGTAGAGACCGCCGTGGTTTTCGGCGATACTCATTTGGTTGTCGTTGACCAGTACAATGAAATTGCTGTCGAGTGTGGCGCCGACATCAAGGCCTTCGAGTGCTTCGCCGCCGCTGAGCGAACCGTCGCCGATAATGGCGATGACGTTGTATTTCTCGCCCTTGAAATCGCGAGCCTTTGCCAAGCCCGATGCGAGGCTGACCGAGGTCGATGTGTGACCCACCATAAAGTGATCGTGCTCGCTTTCGCCGGGATTTGTATAGCCCGACACGTCGCCATAGTGAGCCTCATCGGTGAATGCCTGCATGCGGCCGGTGAGCATTTTGTGGGCATAGCACTGATGCGATACGTCGAACACCAACTTGTCGCTCGGCGAGTTGAATACATAGTGGAGTGCAATAGTCGATTCGAGGAAGCCGAGGTTGGGGCCTACGTGGCCGCCGCGAAGCGACAACTTCTTGATCAGCGCCGCACGCATTTCGCCGGCGAGGGTCGAGAGTTGTTCCGTTGTCATCGATTTGATGTCAGCGGGACTTTTGATATTGTTGAGTTCCATAACAGAGATGTAATTTGTTGTCTTTACTATGATGCGTTTTTTATCAATGCAAAGTTACGGCATCGTTTGCAAATATTTTTTACCGCAATTACAGATATTTGTACCAAAATTGCGCCAAAACGAAGCCCGGCCGTCGGGCGGTTATATTATTTTTGTGTAACTTTACACCGTCAATAAGATAACACATGGCATCCAAGTCAACATCTCAAGGAATAACCGTCGCATACGACGCCAAGCGAGCCGTATGCAATATGACCGGATTGGGCAATTACAGCCGTCTGGTCATAGGCACTATGGCGGCGATGTATCCGACACACAGCTACAAGCTGATGACTCCGCGCATCAAGGAAAATCCGCGTCTCGACCAGATTCTGATGCGCGAGAATGTGGAGCTGGTAGCACCCGAAAGTTTCATCGGACGGCATCTTCCGGCTCTGTGGCGCTCGCTCGACATGGCAGCCGACCTCGGCCGCATGGGCGTTGACTTATATCACGGCCTGAGCAATGAAATTCCACTCGGCCCGATGCCGTGTGCATCCGTAGTGACGATTCACGACCTTATATGGCGGCGCGTACCGTCGGATTATGCCGCCGTCGACCGAATGCTCTACGACTTCAAATACGGCCGTTCTGCACGGCGAGCCACACGCATCATCGCCATCAGCGAATGCACCAAGTCCGACATCGTGAAGGACTGGAAGATCGATCCCGAGCGAATTGATGTCATATATCAGGGCGTCGACCCGGTGTTCTCTCGAATGATTACAGTTGACGAGCGTGTGCGCATCCGTGAGAAGTACGACCTGCCTCCGCGCTACATTATCGCGGTAGGCACAGTGCAGTCGCGCAAGAATCAAATGCTCGCCGTGCGGGCTTTGTCGTCGATGCCGGCCGATGTGATGCTTGTAATAGTCGGCGGCGCCAATAAAGAATACAAAGCCTCTATCGAAGCCGAAATAGGACGCCTTGGCATCGGCAGCCGCGTGAAGTGGCTCGCCGGCGTACCGTTCGACGATCTGCCGGCATTGTATGCCTGTGCCACGCTGTCGTCCTACACGTCGCGCTACGAAGGCTTCGGTCTGCCGGTAGTGGAATCGCTGTCGGTCGGTACGCCTGTGGTGGCGTGCACAGGCTCGTGTCTTGAAGAAGCCGGCGGCGGCGGAGCACTGTATGTCGCGCCCGATGATGTGCGCGGCTATGCCGAAGCGGCTTCGTCGATTATCGAGAAAGCCTATCTGCACGACCGCCTCACCGAGACCGGTCGCCGATACATAAAGCGGTTCAATACCTCCGACTTCGCCACGGCGATTATGAAAACGTACAACAAGGCATTGTTCGACTTCTCGGTCAAAAATGCCCGATAACGAAATACGACAATGGAAAAGAAAACTATACTGATAGTGGGCGCCGGCGGATTTATCGGCGGATTTATCGCTCAAGAGGCTTTGAAACGCGGCTACGACACGTGGGTGGGTGTCCGCGCATCCACTTCGCGCCGCTATCTCACCGACGAGCGCCTGCACTTCGTGGTGCTCGACTATGACAATCCCGACGCTGTGGAGGAGACGCTCGTAAAGGAAGCTCCGGCAGCCGGCGGCTGGAACTATATCATCTGGAATCTCGGCGCGACAAAGTGTGCCAACTTCAGCGACTTCAACCTCATCAACTTCATGTACCCGCGCACCTTTGTCAATATTTTGATTGACAAAGGCCTCGTGCCGCAGAAATTCCTTTACATGAGTTCGCTGAGCGCTCTTGGCCCGGCCGATGAAAAGGGATATACACCGATCACCTCACGTACAGTGCCGCATCCCAATACCCGCTACGGTCTGTCGAAAATCAAGACCGAGACGTTTCTCGAAACGCTGCCCGACTTCCCGTGGATTATATTCCGCCCGACGGGTGTCTATGGTCCTCACGAGAAAGACTATCTGATGATGATTCAGAGCATCGATTCGCATTTCGACTTCGGTATGGGCTACAAGCAGCAATTGCTCACATTCATCTACGTCGACGACTTGGTCGGTGCCATGTTCGACGCCTTGGCTTCGGACAACACGGTTCATCACAAGTATATCATCAGCGAGGATCGCGCTTATACTCAGAAAGAGTTTCGCACTATGGTGGCTCAGGCACTCGGCGGCAAGTGGGTGATTCCACTCAAGTTGCCGATGTGGGTTGTCTACGCCGCCTCAGTAGTGGCCGAGAAGTGGGGCTTGGCGCGTATGAAGCCTTCGACGCTCAACCGCGATAAGTTCAAGATAATGAAGCAGCGCAATTGGAGTTGCGACGTTAGCGATGCCAAGCGCGATTTCGGCTTTAACCCGCAGTTCCCGCTTGAGCGCGGCATCAAGGCAACGGTTGAAGCCTATCTGGCCGAAAAAGCAAACCGAAAGGAGACAAAGAAATGAGAGCCGACTGCAGCGGATATGCCCCGTGGTGGTTTGTGCTGATAATCGTTGCGATAGCCTTTGTGACGGCATTCGCAATTCCCGCCGCCAATCGTGTTATGGCCGAAGCCTACGGCGACAGCGCCTCGATAGGCTGGCTATTCCCGGCCTATATCGTCATTTCGGGCATCTGTGCTTGCTCATGCTACTCCGATCGCCGTACGGTGGCTTGGATTCTTGTGGCACTGATGGCTCTCAGCGACTTAATGTTATTACTCTGTTGAATAAAATGCTTGATATAGATCAATATGTAACGCTTCACAGCGACCAACAACCGCGCCATCTGGCCGAACTTTATCGCACCACACATCTCACGCGCCTCTATCCGCGTATGTGCTGTGAACCGGTGCAAGGTCGCTTACTCAAAATGCTCACCGAGATGACTGCGCCGCGCCGCATTCTCGAACTCGGCACATTCAGCGGCTATTCCACCCTCTGCTTTGCCGAAGGAATGCCATCGGATGCCGTTATCCACACGGTTGAAATCGACGACGAGGCCGAAGACGGCCTGCGTAGCGTGTTCGACGCATCGCCGTGGGGCGACCGCATCGTGCTGCACATCGGCGACGCCATGTCGGTCGTACCCGAGATTTCTACCGAGCCGTGGGACTTGGTCTACATCGACGCCAACAAGCGCTGCTATGTTGATTACTACAATATGGTGAAGCCGCTCGTGCGCACAGGCGGATATATATTTGCCGACAATACTCTGTGGAGCGGCAAGGTGCTCGACATTGAAACCAACCATGATGCCCAGACGCGCGGCGTGGACGATTTCAACCGCCTCGTAGCGGCAGATACCGATGTGGAGAAGGTAATGATTCCCGTGCGCGACGGCCTCACAATTATTCGCAAGATAAAATGAAAAAGAAAACTATATGGGACATGCATCGGCTGTCGGTCGATGAATTTCGCGACGCGCCCAAGATACCGCTGACAGTGGTACTCGACAATGTGCGTTCGCTCAACAACATAGGTTCGATATTCCGCACCTGCGATGCCTTCGCCGTGGAGCGCTTGGTGCTATGCGGCATATCGCAGACGCCGCCGTCGCCCGAGATTCACAAGACTGCTCTCGGTGCCGAGGAGTCGGTGGAGTGGGTACACTACGACAAGACATTGGATGCCGTAGCCGACCTAAAAGCGGCCGGCTACACCGTCTGCTGCCTCGAACAGGTTATGGGCTCGGTATCGCTCGAGCAATTCGAGCCTCAGCAGGGCAAGCGCTACGCATTTGTCGCGGGCCACGAAGTCAACGGCGTGGCACAGGATGTAGTCGATGCTTGCGGCGTGTGCCTTGAGATACCGCAGCAAGGTACAAAGCACTCGCTCAACGTGGCTGTGTCGACCGGCATCACCATTTGGCATTTCTTTTCACACCTTCTCACACTACTTTTGTTTATGACTGTCAGCACAGCGGCTTTCGCCGAAGATAATATGAATATACTCTATCCGCGTCCGCTCGTTCAGGGCGACAAGATTGCCATTGTATCGCCGTCAGGACCGATCAAGGCCGAATTAATAGACTCCGCCGCAGCCGTTCTCACACGAATGGGCTACGAGCCTGTCATCTACCCGCATGCCAAAGGTAAGTACGGACACTTTAGCGGCACGCACGCCGAACGCTTCGTTGACTTACGCGATGCCTTTGCCGACCCCGAAATCCGAGCTATCCTTTGCAGCCGCGGCGGCTACGGCGTAGTGCACAACCTCGATTCGTTGGCAGAGTTACCGCTGCGCGACGACCCCAAGTGGGTCATCGGCTTCTCAGACATATCTGCGCTGCATGCGCTCCTGTCCACCAAGGGCATCGCAAGCATCCACGCATCGATGGCCAAGCAAGTGCAACTCGGCGACGAGCATCCCGACAACGCTCCGCTGTTCGGTATCCTCACCGGCACGATGCCTTCATATACATTTGAGCCGCATCACTATAATCACCACGGTATAGCCACCGGCCGACTGCTCGGTGGCAATCTCGCCGTATTGGCCGACCTCATCAACACCCCGTTCGACATCATCCGCCCGGGCACTATTCTCTTCATCGAGGATGTGGCCGAGCCTATCTACAAGGTGGAGCGCATTATGTATCAGTTGCGCCTAAGCGGCGTGTTAGAGCGTCTCGGCGGCCTCATCATAGGCCAATTCACCGAATATCGAGCCGACGACAATCACAAGACAATGGAAGATATGATTGCCGAGATGGTGGCGCCGTATAAATTCCCGGTAGCATTCAACGTTCCGGTAGGTCACGTCGACCACAACGTCCCCTTGGTCGAATCATCCCTCGCCACCCTCACCGTAGCAGCCGACTCGGTCACACTCACAATGACCGAATTCCCCGCCGAGTAACACGAGATTTTTCTAAATCGGAAATTTTACGTAACTTCGCGAAGTAAGTTTATGTCTATGATAACTGACGGTAAGGATATGGGGCTGCGCGAGTTGCAGCATGTGGTGGATCAGTGGATTACCACCACAGGTGTGCGCTATTTCTCACCGCTGACCAATATGGCAGTGCTTGCCGAGGAAACCGGCGAAGTGGCTCGGATTATGGCTCGCCGCTTCGGCGACCAGTCGTTCAAGCCCGGCGAGAAGGATGACTTGGCCGATGAACTCGCCGACGTGCTGTGGGTGGTGACTGCAATTGCCAATCAAACGGGCGTCGACCTCGTGGATGCTGTCGGTCGCAACATAGACAAGAAGACGCGCCGCGATGCCGACCGTCATCGCAACAATCCCAAACTGACTAAAGAATAAAATATTAACCTCTAACACATAACCAATTATGAGCGACAAATATAATGACGCTATCGCCAAGAGCGCTGTGATTGAAGACGACGCACAGGTGTCTGCCGCCGTTGAAAAAATCATCAGCGAACACTTCGAAGAAAACAACAATACGGAAGTATATAAATTCCTCTTCAACACCATCGACCTCACTACACTCAATGCCACTGACTCGCCTCAGTCGGTATCGAACTTCGTAGAGCGTGTCAATGCTTTCGACGAAGAATATCCGATGCTCAACAATGTGGCTGCAATCTGCGTGTATCCCAACTTTGCAGGTGTGGTTCGTGCGGTGCTCGAAGTGAGCAAGGTGAATGTGGCATGCGTATCGGGTTGCTTCCCCGCATCGCAGTCGTTCAATGAAGTGAAGATCGCAGAGACCTCGCTTGCAGTGGCCGACGGCGCCGACGAAATCGACATCGTGTTCAACGTAGGCAACTATCTCGACAAGGACTATGAAGCCGTGTGCGATGAAATCATCGAACAGAAGGCCGCATGCCGCGACGCACGCCTCAAGGTGATTCTCGAAACGGGTGCGCTCAAGACAGCCCGCGACATCAAGGCCGCTTCGGTTCTGTCGATGATGTCAGGTGCCGACTTCCTCAAAACGTCAACAGGCAAGGGCTATCCCGGCGCTTCGCTCGAAGCCGCTTACGTGATGGCTCAGTGCATCAAGGAATACTACGAAGCCACCGGTACGATGGTCGGTTTCAAGGCTTCGGGCGGCGTGTCCACGACTGCCGATGCCGTTAAGTACTATACCGTAATCAAGGAAGTTCTCGGCGAAAAATGGCTCACCAACGAATACTTCCGCATCGGTGCCAGCCGCTTGGCCAACAATCTCCTTTGCGACATCGTCGGCAAAGAAATCAAATTCTTTTAAATGAAAATCTGGATTCATCTCAACGGCTTGCAACAAGGCCCTTACGACCTGTCGCAATTATCGCAGTTGCCTATCAACGGACAGACGCCAGTATGGTATGAGGGCTTGACACAGTGGACAGCCGCCGCTGTCGCACCTGCTACGGCTTCGCTATTTGCAGCATCTCAGCAGCCGACTCAGACTGCTGATGATGCACAGACATCATCGTCGCAACAGCCACCCGTGCCGCCGCAGCCGTCGTCAATGCCGCCTTATCCGGGCGTGCAGCAAGTCTTTATGATGACTCCGCCGCCCAAGCGCCCGGCAACGTATCTATGGTTGGCGATATTGCTCACAGTGCTGTGCTGCTCACCGGTGGCGCTCGTCGCTATTATTACAGGCTGCATATCGTCGTCGCAATTCAATTCCGGTAATTACAATGCCGCTCAGACGATGAGCGAAGTCACTCAGTGGTTGTTGATAATAGCCATTGTGGTGTCGATATTCAGCGTGCCGTTTGGCTTTGGTCTTTTAATGTAGTGTGAAGCGATTATTCAATAACAAAGCAATGGCGATTGCTGCGACACTGTCGGCAATCGCCATTGTTGTATATCTTACACTTTACGACCCGGCATCGTCACCGGCACCGCAGTGCATATTCTTGCGACTTACCGGCTGGCAATGCCCCGGCTGTGGCACTCAGCGTGCGATTCATGCTCTGATGCACGGTGATATAGCCGCTGCTTGGCATTTCAATGCCGCCTTGTTTGTGGCTCTGCCACTCATAGTGCTGTGTCTTGCGGCTCGCGGGCGCATGCGTCGTGTGGTCGACAGTCCACGGTTCTATGCCGCCGTGGCGGTTGCTACGATTGCCTGGTGGATTGGTCGCAACGTGCTGTGATCAGTTGTTGGCGCGGGCGTTAGTGGGGATTTCGCGAGCGATAGACTGGTCGAGTGAGATAAGGGTCTCGGTGCCGACCACGCCCGGAATCATTTGTATCTTGTTGTTGAGCAAGTCCATCAGGTGCTCGTTGTCGCGTGCATAGAGCTTTATGAGCATTGTGTACGGGCCTGTGGTGAAGTGGCATTCGACAATCTCGGGGATTTTTTCAAGTTCAGGTACCACGTCGCGGTACATAGCGCCGCGTTCGAGGTTCACACCGATATAAGTACATGTGCTATAGCCGAGAATTTTGGGGTTAACGTTGTAGCCCGAGCCTGTGATTACGTTCATTTCGATAAGACGCTGAATGCGCTGATGAACGGCTGCACGCGACACTCCGCAGGCCACGGCTACGTCTTTTGAGGGGATGCGGGCATTACGCATCACTATTTGCAATATCTTTCGGTCGAGATTGTCTATTTTTTCCATTTGTCGTTGTTGGTGTATGATTGTGCTAATTTTGTTATTTTGTCACAAAATTACAAAATAATTTATTGCAACTTGCTTTTAATTGCAAATTTAACAAAAATTTAAGATAACAATTACCACATTGCAAGTCTTGCGGTAAAAATTGTGGCAGGTTGTACGGTTTTATGCCCCGGGTGTAATCGCGATACAGGCGCTGTTGGCTTTCAAATTGCCATTACAGTATTGCCGTCAGTGTTTTGCAGTGCGGAATGTGACCAAGCGGTTGTAGATAAAGTTGCAGACTGTGTACAGCACGTTGCCGGCCAGTGTGGCTATGCCGTATCCCGAGATAACCATAAAGCCTATGTTGTATTCTACATCGCCGAAATCGCTTGTTGTGAGCGCCCATACGGCAGCGAATTGAATGGCATAGCAGATAGCGAAGCCGAGCAGAAAGCGAGCGGCCTCGCCGCGATAACCACCCTTGGAGCGGAATACCCATGCCTTGTTCCACAGGAATGAATTGATGACTCCGGCAGTGTAGCCCAGGGCATTGCACAGCATCGGAGCGAGGCCGATGATAGATTTTGTGATGAATATGACACCGAGTGTCACACCGGTGTTGAGCACGCCTACGAGGCAGTATTTGATAAATCGCAGCATCTCGCTGTTGGTCATTTTCATTTTTGAGCCTTGTTCTTGTTATCGTCGGGAAGTGAATCTTGGTCTACGTGCAGCAGCGGCAGCGACCAATTGAATGTGACGGCCGCCACACGGAGACCTATAACGGTGAATGCACAGGTGACTTGCTGTACCCACTGCGGGCAGCCGGCGAGCCACAGCAGCCAATATATGATGCCGCCGGCCAGACAGGCCGTGGCATAGATGTCTTTGCGGAAGAATAGAGGCTCTTCGTTGAGCAGAATGTCGCGTACCACGCCGCCGAACGAGCCTGTGATGATGCCCATCACTACTGCCACCCACATCGGGAAGTCGGCTGCAATACTCTTTTCGATACCTACGACCACAAATAGAGCCAAGCCGATGGCATCGAACAGGAATAGTGTGCGCATTCCCTTTACGAGCGCCTTACGGAAGATTATTACGGTGATGAGCGAGATTCCCGTAACGGCCAGGTACATCGGCGAGAGCATCCAGAAGATGGGGATGCCGAGCAGCACGTCGCGCAGTGTGCCGCCGCCGATGGCGGTTACAAGTCCCACGACGTAGGCGCCGAACCAGTCGAAACTCTTGGCTGCGGCCAAGCGGATGCCCGAGATAGCGAATGCTATCGTGCCGAGAACTTCTATTATGGTGAGAAATGTCTGTTCCAACTGTCCTGACTTATGTTATTATTTCTTGCTTGACGCCGCTTGTTGCAATTGTCGCCGACGTTCAAATTGCGGAAAAGCACGGCATACATCTGTGAGAAAGCATTCGTCGCACAGCGGTTTGCGAGCCTTGCACACATAGCGTCCGTGCAGTATGAGCCAATGATGTGCTTTGGGAATGAGTTCTGCCGGGATGTGTTCGGTGAGTACACGTTCGGTGTTGAGCGGTGTGCGCGAGCGTGTGGTGAGCCCTATGCGCTCGGCCACGCGAAACACGTGCGTATCGACAGCCATAGTGGGGCGGTCGAAAATCACCGACAGGATGACATTGGCTGTCTTGCGGCCTACCCCGGGAAGGGTTGTCAACTCGTTGAGTGTGTCGGGAACCACGCCTCCGAAGTCGTCGCACAGCCGTCGGGCCATACCGAGCAGCGAACGAGTCTTGTTGTTGGGGTAGGACACCGATTGTATCTTTTCGTATACTTCCTCTGTTGTAGCGGCTGCCAATGCTTCGGGGGTAGGATATGCCTCGAACAGCGCCGGCGTCACCATATTGACACGTTTGTCGGTGCACTGCGCCGACAGTATTACGGCTACGAGCAGTTGATATGGATTGTCGTAGTGCAACTCGGGGGCGGGAGCGGGCATCCGTTCCTTGAATCGCTCCACTACCGTTGCATAGCGCTGATCTGTGGTCATCGACTTTATGAATTAAAGCGCTCTATGAGATTGAATGCACCGCGCACGGCGGCCAAGCCGCCCAAGCATGCCGCTATGCCAATGACGGCGGTGCCGACTGCATAGATGAATGCTCTCCAATACATTCCGCTCGACATCATCGTGACGGTATCAAGAGCGTAGGACGAGTAAGTGGTGTAGCCGCCGAGCATACCTGTCACAAGCAGCAGATAGAGGCTCTTCGGAGCGTTAAGACAATCGAGCAGCCCCCAGATAAGGCCTATAAGCAGACAGCCCGACACGTTGGCCAATGCCGTGCCGACTATCGACGAGCCTTCGGCCGGCAGATAGTTCACAACAAGGTAACGTGCCATACCACCGGTGGCGGCACCCGCCGCCACCAGCAATAAGTTTGTTATCAGAGTCGTCTGACCCATTGTAGTATATGAGATTGATGCGGAATAGACTGATTACAATCAGTGCGTTCCTGCAAATTCATCGAGGAAGCGTACGTCGTTCTCGGAGAACAGACGCAAGTCGTTGACACGATACTTGAGGTTGGCGATGCGTTCGACACCCATACCGAGTGCGAAACCGGTGTATTCTTTCGAGTCGATACCGCAGGCTTCGAGCACGTTGGGATCCACCATACCGCAGCCAAGGATTTCAACCCAGCCTGTACCCTTGCAGAATGCGCAACCTTTGCCGCCGCAGAGGTCGCAACTGATATCCATTTCGGCCGACGGTTCAGTGAATGGGAAGTAGCTCGGGCGCAAACGAATCTTGGTGTCGTTGCCGAACATTTCGCGAGCGAAGTAGTCGAGTGTTTGCAGCAGATCGGCCATCGTTACGTTCTTGTCCACGTAGAGGGCTTCAACTTGGTGGAAGAAGCAGTGGGCGCGAGCCGAGATTGCTTCGTTGCGATATACACGGCCGGGGCACACGATGCGGATGGGCGGCTGTGAATGCTCCATGACGCGCGACTGCACCGACGAGGTGTGAGTGCGGAGCAGCACATCTGGCGTGCGCTTGATGAAGAACGTATCCTGCATATCGCGAGCAGGGTGATCGGCGGCGAAGTTGAGCGACGAGAATACGTGCCAGTCGTCTTCGATTTCGGGACCTTCGGCTACGGTGAAGCCAAGACGACGGAAGATGTCGACAATCTCTTCACGTACCAGCGACAGCGGATGACGTGTGCCGATATTAAGCGGTGCGGCGGTGCGAGTGAGATCGAGGCCGGTGGCTTCGGCCGAGTTGTTTTCGAGTGCTTCGCGCAGCGAATTGATTTTTTCGGTGGCGGCAGTCTTCAGTTCATTGATAGCCTGACCCACCTCGCGCTTGCTTTCGGCAGGCACATTGCGGAAATCATTCATAAGAGCCGATACGAGGCCCTTCTTGCTGAGATATTTTATGCGGAGTTCTTCGACCTCCGAAGCGGCTGATGCTGTGAGGTTTTCGATTTCTGCCCGCAGTTTTGCAATTTGTTCTAACATCACGTGAGTTTTAGTGTGCAAATTTACACACTTTTTGCCGAGTCTGCAAATTTATTGCGTGCTTGCATTTACGATTGCTGAAATACACTTCCGTATTTCTTACACATACTGAGAATATTTTGTCGTATCATAATGTGCTTTTGTGGTATTTCATTGATAATTAAGAAATACCACGCGGCCATGAGCGGGGATTTCGGGACGGGGATATATCTTTGTCGGAGAATCTATAATCAAACCTGAAACCTAAAAATTTCTGTATGGCTTTATTCAATCTTTCGCGTTGGCTCTCGGCAGCATTGCTGCTGGGCATGCCGACAATTGCGGTCGCCGAATTTACCTCCGGTACCGTCTCCTACGACCAACTCGGAGCGGGTGAAGTGACGGTGAAACGTATCGCATGGCCCGACTACGCAAATACCGATACGGAAGTTGTCGTGGACATTCCGGCGACTGTCGTCAACGACGGCATCACTTACGACGTGGTCGCTGTAGGCTATCCTGTCGGTGACAGTCGCCACGGATATGTGTTCGATGCGCCTGCGTATTACTACAGCGGCAAAACGGACTTCGTCGTTAAATTTCCCGCATCGCTGCGCAGTGTCTATCCCGGAACTTTTACCGGCAGCAACGAGTTCAGCCCGTCGATAGAATTTGCCGACGGCACCGACATCGCATGGCCCGCAGGCCTGTTTGCCAATGCGTGGCTCAATCGCCTTGTGATGCCTGACGGGCATAAGTCGGCAATCCCCAATGACTTCTGTCGCAATGCCGAGGTCAATGAAGTGATATTGCCGGGTTGCTTTACGAGTATCGGCGACTATGCCTTTGCCATGGATGCCGAGTCCGACAAGGTGCACCTCATCAAACACTTTGAGATGAACTACGGCCTTGAAACAATAGGGTACAAAGCCTTTTACAACAATAGCCCCATCACTAAGGACTATAACAACAACGACTCATATACGCTCTGCTTGCCGACATCGTTGACATCCATCGGTGAGAGCGCATTCGAGGGAATGAAACGCGTCTATACGGTGAAGATTCCGTCGTCGCTCAAGGTGATACCTCGCCGAGCATTTGCCGAATGGAAGCGTGCTCGCGGTATCACCATTCCCGAAGGAGTGGAGCGCATCGAAGATGAAGCATTTGCCGGCAACGGCGGTGCGGAATATGTGTTTCCCTACGGCGACAGTTATTACGGAGTGTATAATTTTTATCTGCCGTCGACTGTGACATACGTAGGCAAAGATGCCTTCGACAGGGCCGAGCAGTTGATAAGTGTCGGTTGCTATGGCACTACGCCGCCCGAAACGGCCGGACGCTTGACATCCAAATACACCGGCGTCTACTTGATAGTGCCGAAACAGGCCATGTTCAAGTATGTCGCCGCTCCGAATTGGAACAAGTTCAAAGTGGAAGCGATGCGCACTTCACAGTGCAATGTTATGGCATCGGTCAACATAAAGGGCGCAGGCACGGTGACCGGCGGCGGTACGTACAAGTCAGGTTCGGCTGTCGCGCTTACCGCCGTAGCGGCTTCGGGATATGAGTTCCTCGGCTGGATGCGCGGCGGTTCGGTCGTTTCGCGCGACATCGTGTATAAGACCGTGGCACGCGACGAGGCTTTCGATGTTATCGCCGTGTTTGCACCGACAGGCGGCACAACCTCATCAAAGCCCGACGAACTGTATTCAGCCGTCAATTATACTCCCGGCAATACAATGGCCTACATTGCTTCGTACAGCGACATTGCGCTTAATAGCGGACTTGATCGCCTGACCGATTGGGAGTTTGACTTCCCCGAGCCGGATGGCGATTTGGAGTTGATAGGTATCAAAGGCGAATGCGTTCATGCGCAGTCCGACAAGTACGCTTCGCAAGAGGTGGAAATGAGTTTGCAAGCCAATGTAAGTTGCGGCAGCTATCAGACGTACTTCGGAGCCTCGTTGCCCGACGGCAATCCGGATTTTCCGCTTACAGGACGCTACGACGCCAACGGCAACTTGCTGCCATCGTGTGCCGTGAAAATGTATCTGCCTGTCAAAAATCGCCTTACAGCCGAGCGCGACACGCTTGCCTACACGGTCGACGTGTTTATGCCCGGACAGGCCGATCCGATATTCAACCGCGACTTCTATGCCGACGAGGCTTTGCAAATCTACGACAAGGAATACGGTATATTCACGAACGTTGCGGGTCTTGATATGAAGAACGGATTCGACTTCGAACTCACAGTCACACGGCGAGATACCGCTACCGGCGCAACGCGTGTAATAAACAGTATCAAAAAGAACTACAAGGCAGGTCAGTTGACGCCCGATAGCAAGGACTTCACCGATGAGAACTCATACATGTACGTTGACAGGGATTTGCGATATGCGTCCGTCTCTCCGATGATTACAGGCTCTATGTCGGGCAACTACGACTATGTGTTCACTATGTGTGCCCGCAACTACAATGCCAACGGCACGCCGCGCAAGTGGATCGAGCAGAGCGTCGGCAAGGCCAATCGAGAAGTCGATTATTTTGATTTGGATGCCTACATAAAGCACCCGTCGGCCGGCTACGACTTATATGGCTTCAAGCTGATTAGTGAAAACATATATTTCCCAAATCGCGACGCTTCGTCATTCAACAATCAGGCGCTCGTGGATTACATCATGAGCGACGCCTCGTCATCGGGAGGCAGCGACTTCCTCAACAAGGTGCTTGCACAGCTTTGCAAGTCGTACACCTGTGAGTTGATAATCGACGGCTATCCCGCGTGGTGGGGCCGGTGCGAATTGTGGGTCGAAGATCCCGAGAACCCCGAAGAGGCAATCTTTGCCAAGTCGATTAAAAACAAGAATCAGGCCGTGCGCATCGAATTTCCGGCCGACGGCAATACGCATAAGATGTATTTGCGCTGGCCCGAAGTATATGCCGAGCGAACCATAGTGTTCACCGATTGTATGCCCGAAAAGTTCCCGGACTATGAGTTCAATGTGAAAGTCATCGGCGGCGGCTCGGAAGCCATCAAAGATTTGTACTTAGTGTATCAGACAGATGACGACGAAATCACCGGCAAGGTAATAAAGTATGACGATTGGCATGGAGCAGGCGTAGGGAGCTTCAATCACTTCTACCTCCGCGAAGAGCGTGCCATAAAGCGCGTGGTCAGCCTTACCGATACCGTGCCCGAAGGGACGGCGCATGCCGTAATAGTGCCGGCGAGGCTCGATAATGTGAAGTCGCTGCGTTCGGTCGTCAACGGCATAAGCCGCATTATGGTCGACGCTCCGGCAAACCGAGGCGATGCAGCAAACCGTATACACAATGAAGTCACGCTCTACGGCTTCGAGAATATGTATCTGCGGCTTGTCGACGCCACAACCGGGGCGGTCATACGTCGCAACATCACCGTGAATATGACTGAAGGTACATCGGCCGACTTCGCCGCCGACATTCAGGCCAACGGCACGGTGAAGATACCGCTATACTCCACCACCGACGTATCGAGCAGCGAGAGAGGTTTGCGTCCGATTATCTACGCCGACGGCTACGTACCGTTCTACTTCAAGAACGGCATCAAAGTTATCGGACACTCTATCGATGCCGACGGCTATGTCGGCTACGCCGATGAGAACGGCAAGGTGACTATAACCATACCGATGCGCCGTCGCGTCGACCGCAGGCCGTTCGACGTGGTCAATGTGAGCTATCGCACACCGGGCATCGATGCCGTCAAGGAGAAGTACACTCTCAATGATATTCCCGAATGGACATCGGTTTGCTATTCAGGTCCCGAAACTCGCATACCGTTCGAGAGCGGATTCCGACCTGTAATCAACCATGTGAATGAAACCAATCGTCGCGAAGTGCGCGACTTCGAGCAGCCCATTCTGTCGATGACCGTGGTGTATTACGACCCCAACTACAAGTATACGGTGCCCGCGCCCGATGCCCGCATTTACAATAAGACCGACCTCGGGCCGTTGACAACGCTGAAACTGCGCTCGGCAGCCGACGGTCGTGAGATGGCTTTGTACCCGACCAATGCCTACTCGTACTTCGGTCTGGACAAGACTATGTTCTGCTACGGCGGCGCCTGGGAATCAAATGAAGCATTGCCTGAATCGGTAGGCCTTATCCATGAGATGTATCTCAGAGGAGCTTACTTTGAAAACTCCTACATCACCGTAACTCATAATCCCAACACGAAGTATACCTTCGTCACTTACAAGTTTATGCCGCACTCGTTCATAGCGCCGGAGCGTGAATCGAAGGTGACAGTGGCATTGCAGAGCGGCCATACCATCGACCTCGGCATATTCAAGAATCTGTCGGAAGATGCCATGTATATGGCCGACGGTGTCGATTATGATGCTCCGATTGGTGAGGAACGCATAGCGGAGGTGTCGAGTCTCGAAGACCTCGGCGACTTCAAGCAGACGTTTGCCGATTTTGAAATCGAATTGCCGACCGACAACTTCATCCCCTTCAACATAGGCGTGCAGAAGATCAACAATGACTATGTGCTGCGCGGTGTGGCATCGGTCAACTTCCTGCCCGGCGGGCAATACTCCGACCTCATCGACAAGGTAAGTTTTGCCGCCGACATCGACAACGTGTTCTTCAACCTGCAACGCTCGCTTACCAACGACGAACGCGAATATGCCCGCGAGGAACGTGCCCTGTGTCCTCCGTCGGCATTCGTCGGCCTGCGCGGTTGGGTCGAAGGCCGCTTTACACGCAACAAGTCGGGGCACTACGTTCCGCGGCCGAGCGGAATCGGCATCAAGGTCGAAAGTTCCGGCTTTGTATGTTCCAAACTGTGGACACCGCTATTCCAAGTCGGCAGTCATCTCGGCGGTGAGATGAGCACATATGTAGCTCTTGAATACCCGAGAGAGGAAGACTTGGCGTGGGGTGTGTCGGCCGACAGTAAATTCCCGCTTGATGTGGTGCAGCACACCACAGTGGACCTCACCACAGGCTTCTATGCGCAGGCAGGCCTCGACGTTTACATAGCTCGCGCTATCTGCGGCGTGAAAGGTTCGCTCGGCGGCTCGTTCGATTCCGAAATACGCTACAAACCTTATCTGAAAAGTGCCGCCGCCAAGTGGGACACTTCCACCGACCCCGATAAGCCCGAAGCAAAGCCCGAGGTCTATACTTACAGCGGCAGCCGTATGAGGATTGACGGTTCCCTTGAGGCATTCGCCGAGGTGAAATTCCTCTTCTGGAGCAAACGTTGGTCACACAACATTTTCTCGTTCAACAAGACGTGGTACGACCCCGACGATTACACCAATCCCATCAAGTATCGCGGCGATCAGGAAGACGAAGGCAAGGCTGTGACACGCCTGCGCAGTTCCATCTACGAGCCGCTGCAATTGTCCGCTGCTCCGCTTGGCTCATCTATACTGTTCAAGGACATTGATGCCTACGCTCAGCCGCGCTATCTCTTCGGCGGCAAAGACATTGTCTACTACAAAATCAATGCCGGCGATATGTTCGACTCACGTGTGATGTTCCGTAGCGGAGCATTGTTCAATGCCGGTGTCGGAGAGCCTATAATCTCAATCGATGCGGCTTCGGCCGGCAGCGACAAAGCCATTGTGGCCTATGAGGTGTCGACGGCTTCGCGCGAACAGGCATTCGACCAGGTGGAATCGCCTCGTCACGTGGGTGTCAAGGCTGCGGTCAATACCGGCAGTGGCTGGAGCACTCCCGTGTTGCTCTCCACGGCTGACGAGGCCAACTATACACCACGCGCTGCCATTGATTCCGACGGTCGTGCGGCTGTAGTGTGGAAAGGCGGAGAATACGTTACGTCCGACATCGATCCCGAAACCGGCGGTGCTGTCGACGGCTCGCTGTATCTTTGCCGCTATGAGGACGGTCGGTGGCTCGACAGGCAAATCGTCACCGCTACGACTCCCGATATTGCCGTTACCGACTATGCAGTGGCTATGACCGACGGCAAACCGTTTGTACTGGCTGTGCTTAACCATACAAATCAACAGGGTGATGCGGTCAACGAACTCGCCACAGTGACAATCGATGCCGACGGGGCCTCGCATTTTATGGTCAACAATGCCATCAGCGGCATTAATCCGCAACTCGTCGCCGTCGGCGATAAGCTCTACGGTGCGGCTCTCGTTGTTGATGAGGAGAACAACAAAAGCGATGTTCATCTGTTCACTATGAGCGACGACGGACAGCTTACCGACCTCGGATCGCTCGGCCTTACCGAGCGCGGTGCCACCGACTTCCGCTTCGTGTCGTCATCTTCGAGCCTCGGCATTATCTGGAAAGAATCCACCGAGAAGATTGCCGATGCCGCAGCCGATACCAAGGAGGCTGTTCCGACCGTCTACGGCGCATTGGTGAGCCGCTCGTCGGACGCAGACGGTAACGATATGTACTATCTGTCGTGTCCGCAGCCGTTGGCCGAGGCAACCGGCAATCTCGATATATCGTACTACGATGCCTATCTTCCCGATGATGCAGCAATGACTGCCGCTGTGACCCTCTATGACGGCAACACCGACGGAGCAAATGTGGTGGAGAACATCGTTTATTTCGACAACGATATTTCCATTCGCCATGCAACAATCGACACCGAGGTGGAACGCGGTTGCGACTTCGGCTACAACGTGGTGATATTCAATGAAGGCAAGGATATGATTGACTACGTGGATATGCAACTCGGCGACGACGGCGTCACCAACACATTCCCGGTCAACATCTATCCGGGCCACAGCGAAGTGCTGTCGGATATGGTGCTTTACACCACAGATCTCGAAAAGGGGCTTGTTCCGCACGTCACACCGCACTTCAACGCCAAGCCTCTGACTGTCCGCTCCTACGAACAGGCCGCCCGACAAACGGCGTCCTCCCGCCGAGTATCGCGTCGTGCTCCGCAGCGTGCACAGGCCGAACCGAGCCGCTTGCGCCTGCGCGTAGTAGATATGGACGTCAGTCTGCTCAATGTAGCGGTGTCCGGTTCCGACCTTGCCTACACCGAGTCGCCCGACACGGTAATCAATGTCGACGACTTCAGCGAATTTGCCGACGCGATGCCCGCCGACTACACCACGGTGTTGCTCACGGTCAACAACAATTCTCCCATATCGCTCCAAAGCGACTACATCACAAATGTAGGTCTGTATCTTGACCCCAACGGCATCAAGCCGTACGACTATGCCGAGGACATCAATATCTCGGCGGCGACGTTCAACGAGGCCGGCGGTACGGCCGTCGCACGTATTCTCGTTGGTATGGTGCCCGAGGATATTCAGGTCTATGCCGTGGCTCACACTGTCGATGCAGCGGGCAACGTGGTCAAGGATCAGAATATGCGCAACAATGCGGTGCCGGTAGTGTTGAAAAAGAATGACCTTACCGACATTCCTTCCGGTATCGAAGACGTCGTGGTTGACAATCGCAATGAAAGCCCCGCCGAAGCTGTGTTTACGGTTTCCAATACCGTTGACGGTGCAATTGTCAGCGGACTTGTTGCCGGACAGACGCTTAGTGTCTACGACGTCGGCGGTATGTTGCATCACCTCTATCGTGTCAGCACCGATGAGGCGGAGCACTCAGTAGAACTGCCGCATCGCGGCATCTACATCTTCACCACCGGCAATCACACGGTTAAGTTCCGCCACTGATTTCGGCAAGCTTGCTCTTATATTCTTTGGGAGTAAGGCCTGTGACTTGGCGGAATTGCTTGTGGAAGTTGCTCTTGTCGGCTATGCCCACCATTTCGTGAAGCGACGCCGTGGGAGCATCTTCCTCACGCAGCAGGCGCTCGGCCTCGGCAATACGCAGGCCTATGCGCCACGTGCGGAATGTAGTGCCAAGTCGATTGGTGAAGTAGCGGGCGAACTCGGTCTGTGTGGCGCCGAGTTCGCTCGCTATCTCTTCCACGGTAAGGTCGGTGGCGGTGTAGCGTCGGTCGGCCACCCAGCGGTCAAGAGCAAGGCGCAGAGCGTCTTCCCGATCTGATGCAGTGCCCTCTGTCGGAGCGGCTTTCGCGGGTTTGTTGTCGGCTGCAACAACCTTGACGATGAACGAAGCGCCGACGCGATAGTTGATGACGCATATCACCACATACACGTAGTACGCTGTGAAGATGACGGTGAATATGCAGTAGCCGAGCCACCCTGTCGGAAAGGCTGCGATCGCCAAAGCCGAAAGGCCTATGGCCAAGGCACTGTAAAAGCATCGACAAATCCACTGTAATCGCCCCGACAATTCCTCGTCGTAGTTCGCTTCGAGGGTGTCTCGGCATCTGCGGTAGCTGATTGTGAATGAGTTGAGGTAGAAACCGAGCTGACAGGCGTAGACAACGGCTGATGCCACGAACAGCACATCGAGGTATCTGAAATCGCTACAAATCGCTCCTACAAGTATGGCGCCGACGGCTGTAATGGCTCCGACGTTGACCATAATACGCCATGCAGTAAGTTTCTTCGGCTCGACGAATGAAATGCACGTGGCTGTAAACAGAAATGCCTGATACATTGCCACAAAGATTACTATGCAGCGATGAGCCGTGGAGCCGACCTCATTGTGCGAGTATGTGGCGGTGAAAATATTCGCCGCGCTGAGCACCAAATATGATGCCGCGAGGAGTTGTGTTACGCGAAGCAGGGGATGCCACTGCCGCGAGTGAGGAATGCGCAGGCACAGCAACACGACTGTCATGACCGCCGTCACCGTCCCTGACAGCAAATCGACTATATTTTCGCCAAAGTCCATAGTCGGCGGAATGAAAATTATCGAGCCAGTCGGCTTAGTACGTAAAGTCGGGCGTCTTGTGGCGATTCGCCGCGCCACAGTTGCTCTCCAAGCGAGTCCGTGACGATGAAGTAGGGTACTCGCGGCAGTCCGAGGCGTTGCAATGCTTGTCCCGATATGGCGCCGGCAACCCATCCCTGTGCCCATGTGGCCGAGTCGTTCATCACGGTGCGATGCCATGCAAGGGTGTCGGGGTCGACCGAGAGGTCGATGATACCGAGATGATTACGCCCCTGATGAGGACTGAGGCGCCGCAGTTGTGCCACAATGCTGTCGCGCTCCGACCCCGAGTTGCTCACCGCAATGAGCGACAGCCGCGAATCGCGCGGGCGAAACATCTTGTGGACATTGCCCGAGGCAAGGTATGGTATGTTGACGATGCGAGTATGAGATGTCGATGACGATACACGAGCCAGAATGGCATCGTAGCCGGCGATCATTCCAGAAGCGCGGCATTCTTGATTGATGAGCGACAACAGCGAATCTGCCGTGACTGCTCCCCTGTCCGAAGTATTCCATTCAGTGACCACGAGCAAGGCGCTCAGCGGTGTATCGCGGTGGGCGCTCACATAGTCGGCTATGGCACGCTCGCCCTTGCCTGCTGCCAAAGCATCGGCATTGGCGTTGAGAAACTCGGCCCACTGCTCCGATATATCGTTGCCTTTGAGCGATATGGCATAGCGGTTGTCGCGGTCGAGCACAGCCTGCACGTCATCGCCGTCGCGAGCTACCAGGCGACCGAGCAGGCGATAGTCGTTGTCGTAGATTTCGACCAAAGCGTCTTCGGGGGCATGGCCGTCGAAGGTAAAACTGCCGTCACGAGCCGCCGTGACGCCCGTCACCACCTTGCCGTCGGTGTAATACACTATGCGGAGGTTCATCGAAGGCTTGCCCGACACCTCGCCCTTTACCGTAAATCTGTCACCGTGTCCGCAGCCCCATACAGCCGCCGCAGCCACCACGGCCATCAATAATCGCACTATCTTCATAATACCGCAAAGATAGCAATTCCGCGCAATATGATAATGCTGTACGCTGAAATTTATTACATCATTTCTTTCGAAACTATGGCAATATTCTACGGTGAATTGCAAAAATATTATACCGTCAACTTGTAGGGAGGGTGTAGCGGTATGTGTTTTGCATGCCTTTAACGTACAACGCATTGTGTTATAATTAATTATATATTGGGCGATAGCTGGCGGGCCTAAGGCTCGCCCCTGCCAACGTCCGACGTAAATATGACAAACAGGGCTGTGGCGTAATCAAGTGTTACGAGACAGCCCTGTTGTGGTTGTTGCTTTGTCCTGTTATTTTATTACCTTACGATAAATCGCTTGGTTTGGACGGTGTTGCCGCTGACGGCTTGCAGTATGTAGATGCCTCGGCTGCTAAGTGTGATTTCTTTAGCGGTGCCTGAGTATATGCACAGTCCGGCGATATTGTAAACTGCAATATGCGTTGCGGCGTCTGCGCCGGTAATTTTTAGGACATTTCCGTCGTATGATACGCCAATATTAGACGGATCTGCTGCAATTCCTTGAACGGCGTCTCTTTCAGGAGCGACAAAGGTAATCGCCTCTCCGTAGTATGTACGCGTGGTGGTCTTTGCATATACGCGGTAAGCGTATGTGGCGCCGTCTTCAATATCATTGATGGTGATGCTCATTGCCACTCCGTCAACAGGTATTGTGATTCGGTCACTGTACGAACGGGACTGAGGCTCGTCGATTGTCCAAAGTTCAAAGCCGCGTTCGACAACCTCTTCCGTGCCGGCAAGCACGTAGCCTTCGATGGTGACGGTCTGATTATTGTCAATTTTGACGGTCATTGATTTCGTCTCCGGAGTAATATTTGATGCCGTTTCACCGGTAGTGAATGATTGCCATGTGCCGTAGACTTTCGTTCCGTCCAGCATTGTATAGAACGTGCGAAGTTTGTAGGTAGTATTGGCTTCCAAACCGGCTATTTCGAGCAGGAGCAATCCGTTGAATACGGGAATCGTTTTTACAATTGATTCTTCCGATTCGGGGGCATCGGCTCGGCGGTATTCAACGCCTACTTCGCCAATAAACAGTGATGAAACTGTAAAGCGTATTCGAGCGCGATTGGGCGATGTCACTTCTACATCACCCGCAAATGTAGCATACAAGCTCGTCTTGTTAATATCGCAATTATTGTTGCCGAGTTTCAATCCGTATACAAATTCGTTGCCGGCGACACCCGTATTGATATGGTGCTCACCGTCATATACGTATGTAGGTGCACCATTATATGGCATTGAGTAGCTGTATGAAGGATATTCGGTGGCATTGGCCAGTGCAATACGGGCAAAGTTTGTTGACACTCGTGTGTTTTCGTTGTCAATAGACAGCAGCCCGTTGCATCCCCAAAAAGCGTGCGAGCCGATTTCTTCAATACCCTCAGGACTTTCAACAGTAAGGTGCTTCAATGCGGAGCATCCGTAAAATGTATAATCAGGTATAATAGTAACATCACGGTCGATATTCAACGAGGCCATATTATTGAAGTGCTCAAAGAAATAGTTGCCGCTTTTCCCTATGTCTTCACACGCTATGGCATTGTAATTAACCTCAGATGGACCGCCTGTCCACTTTCCGGAATACTCCTTAATGGAAAAAACATTTAGCGGCAATCTTGCCACATCGTTTCCTATATTTAATTTGTAGTTAACATAAGTGACAGACAGAGCGTATCCATCATTGTCAGCGCATTCTACTGCATTAAAATTAATCAAGACAGGGTCAATGCCGGGGTGATTGTACTGAACACCGAAAGCTCTGCGGCCAATAGATGTTACCGATTCCGGTATAGTTATGCTTTTGAATATAAGACCGTCAAAGCAATTATCTTTAATAGTGCTGATCGCGTCGGGAATAACAAGGTTGTCAACCCGCAATCCATTTACGGCCAAACGGGCACCTTCCGGATAATCATAAGTGGAGGCTACAAGCGTGAAAATACTGCCTGTTTTTTCAATATTGCACCACGCATTCAAATCCGGAACATTTACTTCGGTAAGCAGGTTGCACTTGTTGAATGCATGCAGTTCTATTTTTTTGACACTGCTCGGAATCGTAATATTTGTTATTCTTGATGCGGCAAATGCGAACGTGCCTATTTGTTCGAGCCCCTCGCTAAGGGTGATTTCAGTAAGATTGTGGCACGACGCAAAGGCTTCGCGGTTAATGACTTTGACACTGTTTGGAATTGATACGGATTCTATGGAGGTAAATTCAAAGGCGTTAGTGGCTATTGTACTCACTCCGTTAGGAATTGTCAGATTCTTAATCTTTACGCCATTAAGATACAGGTCATATGTAGGGCTTTGCCAATTTGAACGTCCAAAATTGTTATCTGATCTGTCAACAGAACACCACGCTGCAATATCTGCGATATTGACTTGTGTGATTGAAGTATTATCGCCGTTCGATCCGCTTTCAAACCCTGTAATTGCGCGAACTGATTTTGGAAACGAAACAGATTGAAGTCCGGTACATCCGTTGAAACCGGAGATTGTTTTCGTGCCCTCCTTAAATTCAACCGACTTTAGACCAGTGCATCCGTCGAAACCGCCAATTTCTTCGACGCCGTCGGTAAATTGAACATCACTGAGCGCTATGCAATCATCGAATGCTCCGTCGCTGATAACTTTAGTACCACCGCTTAAGTTTACTGTTTGGAGGCCAGAGCATCTCGAAAATGCATTCTTCCCGATAGATTTTATTGAACTCGGAATGGTTATTGAAGTTATGCCACTTCCGACAAAGCCATTTTCTGCAACAGCAACAATTGAGCAGTTAAGTTCCAACTCTTCGCCGTCGTCGGTCTTTACAGTGAGTGTTGCCGCGTCGGGAAGTGTTACATTTCCTGTGTGATCGCAATCGACTACTTCTGCTGTGTTTTCACTTAAAATGTTGTAATAGAATCCATCCTTGACTGCATCGTAGGCAAACACAATGGACGGGATAATTGACAGTAATGCCAATAATAATTTTCGTTTCATGACATGATTGTGTTAAGTGTGTAATTTCTCATGTGGATACTGAAAGCCGTTGCCCGCTTCCTGCACTTGCAAAGTTATAAAACGTCCGTTAAATAAGCAAAGAAAATTTAAAAACTCATAAATTACTGAACGAATCGTCTACAAATTCATTGACAATCAATAAAGTAAAAGAAGCCGCTCCTCGACGGTGCGGCTTCTGTACTATCGGGTGATTTATGATAATTACTTCACATAAACTTTGGTGGCGGAGGTGCCGGTGCGGCGGATGTAGAAGCCGGGGGTAATGGCGTCGGGGGCGACGCGGATGCCCTGCAGGTTGTAGTACACCGCTTCGGCGGCATCGGACTCGATGTCGGTAATCGAAGCGTAGTCAGAGCCGGTGTAGCCGCCGCTGTTGTAGATGCCGTTGTTGTGGAATGTGAGGTCGGCAGTCTGCGCGGAGCCGTTGTTGAAGATAATCATCATCGACGGATTGGCATCCGTTACCGTGCAGGTGAACTTGTAGTAGCCGCTCTCGGCATCGAGTGCGATGGCCTGTCCGGGCCATGTGCCGCCGCTGTAGTTCTTGTCGCCGTGAGCCCTATCCCAAGCCCATACGTTGACTACAGGCCATGCTGCGTCGTTGACGAAGTAGGCGGTGTAGACGTTCGTTTCGGGTTGTTCGGGCTGTTCGGGAGTGTCGATTTCGCCGGCGCCTTCGATAGTTTTTACGTAGCCTTCGGAGTTATAATAGCCGCCGTTGACGTATTCCCAACCGTCCTTTGAGGTCTGCGACGAACCGTTGTTGAAGATGATGCTGCCTGTGACTTTAGATGTGCCGGTGTATGTCCACTTGTAAATCTTGTTGCCGAGGTAAGTCATACGTTCGCCGGGCCATGTGCCGCCGGTGAAGTTGGCGCCCGATGTCCATATCCATGCGTTGAGGTATGTCCAGCCGTTGTCGGCTTCGAAGAATACGGCCTGTTCGCCCTGCGACATAGAGGGTTCGATAGGTGTTTCGGGTTCTTCGGGAGCTACGATAGGAGCGTCGGATGTGTCGCGCACGGTTTCGGTATCTTCGGGCTCTTCATTGCCGTCATAGCCTGCCTGAGGCACTGTTACCGATGCGGTGTCGAAGAGGTATTTGCCGTCTTCTCCGACCTTGCCCGGGGCGGGAGTTTTGTCGGTGGAGAGGACGTAGATGCGCATATTGCCCTTGCCGCTGCAAGTGGCCGTAAGAGTGCCGTTGGTGACTGTCTTTACGTCGCCGGTGATGGCATCGGTGTATGTGCCGTTGAGCACGCCGGTGAATGTCGACGAACCGCTGATTGTGACGAGCGCATAGGAGTCGGTGGTTGCGTCGACATAGCGGCGCTTGAATGCCATCTTGCCCGAGCAGCCTTCGGTGGAGTACTGTCCGCGGCGCAGTGCCGGAACGGCCGCACGGATGCGATTGAGGCGCTGGATGTGGAGAGCAAGGGGATGCGACAGGGTTGCGGCCATATTGCCGGTGGCATCTGTGTATGTGGCGAAGTCGCTGACGTTGACATCGCCTTCGATGTAACCGCCGAAGTAGGCACGGCCCGAATTTTTCAGGGCGAGGTTGGGGCCTTCGTCGATGGTGACGCCGGCACGGAATTCGATTTCAGAGCCGTAGTAGAGGCACGGGATGCCGCGCCAGGCGAACATCAGGTCGAGGTTTTCGGCCCAAGCCTGCTGTCCCCAGCTGAAGCGGCAGCGGTCGTTGCCGTTGGGCCCGTAGTCGTGCGAATCGACGTAGACCACGTTCCAACGCGAGTCGTTGTAGAGGTTGTCCTCGGTGCGTACGCCGAATGCGTTGGCGGCGTCGTGGAAGCGCCAGTGCATCGGGAAGTCGATGACGTTGAGGCCCGATGCCTGCGAGTAGTCCTCGGTGCGGTAGTTGTTGCCGTCGAGCCATGCGTTGTTCGACTTGGGCATATTTGCGTGGCCGAGGTAGTCTTGTCCCTGCTGAAGAACCGATTTGGCATTGACGTGGTCGCCGTATTCGCCTTCCATCACCACGTAGTCGTCCCACGAAGTGGTGCTGTAGTCCCAAGGATAGTCCTTGGTTTCTTTCCAAGTGTAGAAGCAAGGCGAGCAGTTGTAGTTCTCGCCGCGGTAGATTACTTCTTCAGCGCGGGCGCAGACTTCGGTGTACATAAAGAACGGTGTGCCGCCGCGCTTGTCCTTATACTTTTCACCGAGGGCGGTGAGCTGCGGGATGAAAGCCTTGTTGAAAGTAAGGCGCGAGATGTGGCCGCCGGTATCGATGCGGAAGCCGTCGACGCCCATGGCGATGAACTTGCCGTAGCAGTCGACAAGGTATTCGGTCACTGCGGGATTCTCGGTATTGAGGTCGACACAGTCGCCGGCAATCTGTCCCCACCAACGCGACGGATCGTCCCAGTTGAAGTGGGCGTAGTGGTGCCAGTAGTTGTGGATGTCCTCGTTGCGGCCTTGGGTGTTTTTCATCAGCGACAGGCGTGCGTCGTACTGCTGCTTGCCGGGCAGTTGTGCGTAGTTTTCGGGCAGGCGGCTTTCGGGGTGTCGCACCATCGAAGTGTTGATGTTCGACAGGTTCTTCGTGTAGTCCTTCTCGAACATGGGGCAGAGGCGGTTTTCACCGAAGTTGCCGGTGTGTTGCAGCACAATGTCGAGGATGATTTTCATGCCGCGAGCGTGAGCTGCATCGATAAGGTCTTGAAATTTGCAATCCTCGCTCTCGTAGCGCGGATCGACCTTGTCGAAGTTGAAGGCATGGTAGCCGTGGTAGTCGAGGCCGGAGGCATTCTCCACCACGGGAGTAATCCATACGGCAGTGAAGCCGAGCGCCTTGATGTAGTCGAGTTTTTCGATAAGTCCTTTGAAATCGCCGCGCCATTCCGGGTCGTTGACATTGTTGACGCCGTCCCAGCAGTAAGTGTTGTTGCTGTGATCGCCGTCGTAGAAGCGCGTGGTCATTGCAAAGTAGATGGTCTCGTCGCGGAAGTCATTGCGGCCGCCGATAAACGTCTCGGCCGATACTCCCAAAGCGGATGCGGCCAACAGAGCGCCGCACACAAATCGGTTGATTTGTTTCATGATAGATGATTACAGGATTGAAAAGGAGTGATAAATATTTATTCCGCGCAAAGTTATTAAAAATTTCTTAAACAGCATAACTTTCGCCGCATAATATGGCATTATAGCGGCAAAAGTCCCGAAAATTAAGTCACCGCTCGCTTATTTTACCTTTGTAATTTCCTGTATATTAATAAAATAAGCGTCAAATTCCAAATAAGCAGATTTAAATCTGCTTATTTGGACGGATGACTTGCGTTGTTCGGCTACCGCTGATGTGATTTTATAAATCGGTGGCGGACGGTGAGGGCTTCGGCGATGGAGGCGGCTTCGTCGCGGCCGGAATGGCGGGCGTAGGCTCGGGCGATGTCGGCTACGGTGGCATCGCTGTCGGCTACGGTGCGAAAGTTGTTCATCAGAGTGGCATGAGACTTCACGCCGAAAGCCATACGGTTGATGTCGACCAAGTAAAATTCAAGGCTGCCGCCGGCTGTGCGTCGCCACAGAATGTTGCCTTGCGAAAAATCTTTCATCCACACACCGGCGCGGTGCAGGTCGGCCATCAATGCTCCAACTCCGTCAATTATCTCATTGCGCAGCGGCTCGTCGTCAAGCCGCCGCAAGTCGTGCAGTCCTTCGACTTGTTCGCTGACAAAGTATGTCGCTCCGAGCAGCAGCCCGTGCCATGTCTCGGCATAGCCGACCGGCCGTGGAGTGTTGAATCCAAGGGCTGTCAGTCGTTGGGCGTATTCCCATGCACGTCGAGCCTTGCTTTTGCGCAAAGTACGATAGACGATGCGATTGATGATATGCGGAACTTTGAAAGCCTTGATATTGAGCGGAAACGGTTCATCGTCGAGCCTCACTACGCGGTTGCGCCCCTCGTAGATGTCGACGGCTTCGGCGGGGATGCCGTCGGCAATGAGGCGCTGCATCAGTGGCGCGTAGCGCTCGCGCGACAGGTCGGCCGATATTTCAAACCGTGAGCCCATTATAGATGTCGGTTATTTTCTTGAAGAATTTCTCGTAGGAGAATCGTTTGTTGAATGTGGCGAGTGCGGCGCTTCCCATCGCTTTGCGGCGTTCGGGATCGTCGATAAGAGCCCGGATAGCGCGGGCCAGTGCTTCATAATCGCCCGAGGTAACAAGTATACCGTCAACGCCGTCGGTAATAATCTCGGGTTGAGCGCCGTTGTTCGATGCGATTGCCGGCACGCCGTGCGATGCCGCTTCGAGAATTACGAGACCGAACGATTCGGGGGCTATGGACGGCATAATGACAACATCGCTGTCGGCTATGTGCTGCTGCACATTGTCGACACTGCCCGGCCACGATATGCGGTCGGCAATGCCAAGGCCGCGGCTGAGTTTCACTATCGGCATCACGTCGCGGCTCTTGCCCGTGCCGCACACTTCGAGCGTCCAGCGATTGGTGTCTTTGAGCAGTTCCAAAGCTTTGACAAGCACGTCAAGCCCCTTCTCGGGCACGATGCGGCCTGCGAACAGCAACTTAACCTTGCCGTCTGCGGAAGCGTCACTGCTATTCTTGAGCGGTGTCACTTTCTCGGGAATGATGCTGTTGTGAACTACGTGCAGGCGGCTGCGATCGACGTCGACACCCGATGACAGGAACGCGTCGCGTGCCGCTTGCGACACAAATATTATGGCGTCTATGGCATGGTATAGGGCTGTGTGGCCGCTGTCGGTCTTGGCGGGGCGGATGAGGTGGCGCGTGCATACGATCTTTATGCCGTCGCGTTCTTTGCAGAGATTGCGGGCGTTGACGGCTGTTTGTGCGTCGCGGAAGTTGTGGACGTGTACAATTACCGGTTTGGCAAGCGTGTCGAGGCGTTTGGCAAGGCGTATGGGTGTGAATATATCCAATGCTCCGCCAAGGCGCATAGTGCCGGCCAAGAGGCCTTTCGAGGCGAATATTTCGGCGGCGGGTGTATTCTTCTTTACAAAGACCGATACGTTGTGCCCGGCGTCGCGCGAAGTCGAGGCAAGGTCAAGCGCGTAGCGTTCGCCGCCGCCCCACACTTTGTTAGATACAAGGTGTACGATATTCATCAGTCGTTGTCTTCTTTGAGGAGTTGACGAGCCATACGGTAGGCTTCATAAGTGGTGCGCGAGCGGCGAGCGGCAATGGCAAGGCCGTTGGAGCCGTCGAGCCATGCGAGGTCGAGCACCTGCGACAGCACATATTGCCACACTGCACGCAAGCAAGGTGTCATTGGCCAAATTGAACTCTTAGAGGTGGCCAACACGCGAGCCTGAAGTGCGGCAAGACGGTTTTCCTTGCGTACAAACTCTTCGAGCGATGCGCAGCGATAATGGTGGATGGTGCCGGGAAGCATCACCGGGTTGACGCTGTCGGGATAGGAAACCTTGTCGGAATAGTCGCGCAGATTCCAGTTGGCATAGCGCTTGTTGAACAATCGAACCTGTGCTTCGGGTTCGTAGCCCGAGTGGCGTACCGGGCGGCCGCAGAAATAATTCTGAATCTTCACCGAGTAGACGCGGTGGTCGAAGCCCGCTTTCTTCAGTTCGATGATGTGGCGGCGCAGTTCTTCGTCGATGACTTCGTCGGCATCGATCGACAGCACGTATGGGTGGCTCGTCAGTCCGGTGGCATATTGGCGTTGGCTTCCGAAGCCCGAGAACTCGCGCTGCGTCACTTTGCAATCGTACCGATGACATATTTCCAATGTGCGGTCATTGGAGTAGGAGTCGACGACGATGATTTCGTCGGCTACATCTTGAAGAGCATTGAGGCATCGGTCGAGATTTTGCTCCTCATTGCGAGTGATGATTGTTGCGGAGATTGGTTCCATATTCCCGGGCTTTATTGTTTACTGCAAAATTATACATTTTTTCGGAATATTTCGCATTTGCCGTAAAATTGTCGCACGATTGAATAGGGTAGGGGAGAACGGTCGAAAACCATCGCTGTAGAATGGGAAATTTTCGCACATCCGCCCGAATTTGTTCAAATTTTCAATTCTCGCGGCGTCGATTTTGACGTAAAGTACAGAATTATAGCAAGTAATGCTTGAAATTAGCCGTTGCGAAATTTTTTGAAATAGAAAATCTCCGATTGATTTTCGCGGCCGGAGCGGCAAAATTTCATAAACTTTGCTTTTACAAATATTTTTTCTAACTTTGCGTTTTAATAATCGAAAGATGATAAATACTTTTCAATGGTTGGCCGACGGTGTCGAGTTTCCCGACATTGATAAGGCGAAAATCGAGGATTGGATTATCCGCGTAGCGCGTGAGCACAATCGGATGGTCGGGGAAATTGCATACATATTTTGCAACGATGAAAAAATCCTCGAAGTCAATCGACAATTCCTCAACCACGATTATTTTACCGACGTTATAACATTCGACGATTCGCGCGGAAAGATGATTTCGGGCGACATATTTATTTCGCTTGATACAGTGGCATCGAACGCTCAACTTGTTGGTGCTGCGTACGACACTGAATTACACCGCGTTATAATCCACGGCATTCTTCACCTCTGCGGTATCAACGACAAAGGCCCGGGTGAGCGTGAAATTATGGAAGCCAACGAAAATCGCGCTCTTTCAATTCTATAAAACACTGACCGATAACATATTAATATGAAATTCACCTACGATGTCATCGTTGTTGGCGCAGGCCATGCGGGCTGCGAAGCGGCAGCCGCTTCGGCCAGGCTCGGCGCATCGACTCTGCTGATTACGCTCGATATGCACAAGATAGCGCAAATGAGTTGTAATCCGGCTGTCGGTGGTATTGCTAAAGGTCAGATAGTCAGAGAAATAGACGCACTTGGCGGTATGATGGGCATCATCACCGACTGCACTGCCATACAGTTCCGCATGCTCAATCTGTCCAAGGGACCTGCGATGTGGAGTCCTCGTTCGCAGAGCGACCGCACAAAGTTCTCGCATATGTGGCGCGATACGCTCGAAAACATGCCCAACCTCGATATGTGGCAGGACTGCGTCAACAGTCTGCTCATCGAAGACGGTCGCGTATGCGGCGTTTCCACCATCGAAGGCGCCGTGTTCCGTGCAAAATCGGTTGTGCTGACCAACGGTACATTCCTCAACGGCCTGATGCATATAGGTCGTGTGATGTTCGAGGGCGGCCGCATCTCCGAACCTGCCGTGCACGGTCTTACCGAGCAACTCAAGTCGCTCGGCTTCCGCACCGATCGTATGAAGACAGGCACCCCCGTACGCATTGACGGCCGCTCAGTTCATTGGGAGCTATGTACGCCGCAGCAGGGTGATGATACATACCATAAGTTCTCATATCTGCCCGAGGTAAAGCGTACGCTGCGTCAGCGCGAATGCTACACCGTGTACACCTCAGAGGCTACGCATGACATACTGCGCAGCGGTTTGGCTGACTCTCCGCTTTACAACGGTCAGATTAAGAGTATCGGACCGCGCTACTGTCCATCGATTGAAACAAAGATAGTGACCTTCGCCGACAAGACGGAGCATCAGTTGTTCCTCGAACCGGAAGGGGAGACCACCAATGAATACTATCTCAACGGCTTCTCTTCGTCGCTGCCGATGAACATTCAGATAGAAGCTTTGCAGACCATTCCTGCACTTGCCGATGTGCAGATATATCGCCCCGGCTATGCTATCGAATACGACTTCTTCGATCCGACGCAACTGCATCATACGCTCGAAACGTCGATAATCGCCAACCTCTACTTTGCCGGTCAAATCAACGGTACGACAGGTTATGAAGAGGCGGCAGGACAGGGGCTTATTGCCGGAGCCAATGCGGCGCTCCGTGCTCTCGGTCGTGAAGAATTTACGCTTGCTCGCGACGAAGCGTATATCGGAGTGCTGATCGACGACCTTGTTACAAAAGGAGTCGACGAGCCTTACCGTATGTTTACTTCGCGTGCCGAATATCGCATACTGCTTCGTCAGGACGATGCTGATATGCGCCTCACACCGCGAGCATATGCAATCGGCCTTGCCGACAAGCATCGCTATGACCTCGTGGAAGAAAAGCGTGCGCTGCGCGATCGTATAATAGAATTTGCATCGACGCGTACCACACATCCCGCCGAAGTCGATGCTTATCTCGCTTCGATAGGTTCATCGCCGCTCAAGCAAGGTGTAAAGCTCGTGGATGTCATCGCTCGTCCGTCAGTAACGATTGATGCTCTTGCCGACGTGCTGCCCGACCTCGCGGAGCTGTTGTCGCAGTCGCCTGCAGATCGTCGCGAGGAAATTACCGAAGCGGCTGAAATCCTCATAAAATATCGCGGCTACATCAAGCGCGAGCAGGACAATGCGGCGAAACTTCGTCGACTTGAAGAAGTGAAGATTCCGGCGTCAATCGATTACTCATCTATAAAAGCGCTCTCTACCGAGGCGCGACAGAAACTCGAACGGCAGCGCCCGGCGACAATCGGTATCGCTTCGCGCATCCCCGGGATTTCGCCTGCCGATGTGAACATTCTGCTGTTGCTCATGAATAGATAATCATTGTTCCACGTGAAACAATTTCACGGTAATTCAATTTAAAATCAAATACTTAACAAGATAAAAATGGAATACATCAAATCAAAAATTCGCGACGTCGTTGACTTCCCGACGAAGGGTGTAATCTTCAAAGATCTCACCACCGCGTTCAAAGATCCCCGTGCTCTTCACATCATCGGATGGGATCTGTCGCAGCTCTATCGCGACAAAGGTATCACCAAAGTAGTAGGCATCGAATCGCGCGGTTTCATCGGCGGCTCTATCCTCGCCTTCGAACTCGGTGCAGGCTTTGTTCCCGCTCGCAAGCCGGGCAAACTTCCCGCCGACGTGGTGTCGCAGTCGTATGCCAAGGAATACGGTACCGACACAATCGAGATGCACAAGGACGCTATCACACCCGACGACATTGTTGTTATCCACGACGACGTCCTCGCTACCGGTGGCACAATGATGGCTGCCTACAACCTGGTGAAGAGCTTCAACCCCAAGAAAATCTACATCAACTTCATCATCGAAATCTCCGCTCTCAACGGCCGCGTCAATCTGCCCGCCGACGTGGAGGTTACATCGCTCATCAAATATTGATAATTCGAGGGCGTTGCAAAATTAATATAATGCCTGCAAGGGTAGGGGCGAGCCTTCGGCCCGCCCGCTGTCGCTCGGCATACAATATGCAACACCTCCATTGAAAACGTGCCAAGGGCACGTCCGTACCACTTGCGAACTTGTCGCAGTGTGTTGGCCGATGCCTGTACGGACGTGCCTTTGGCGCGTTTTCAACGTATGAATTAATTGATTTCAGCATCAAAAAATGTCGCTTCATCCCAAATCGGAAAAACTGCGCGAGAAGATTTCATTCCTTCCCGACACCCCCGGCGTGTATATGTACTACGACAGTGCCGGAACTGTAATCTATGTCGGAAAGGCCAAGAATCTGAAGCGTCGCGTGTCGTCGTATTTCAACCGCACGCACGAGGTGCTGCGCACTAATGTACTCGTGAGCAATATTGCCGATATGAGTTACATCGTAGTGCCCACCGAGCAGGATGCTCTTAATCTCGAAAATTCGATGATTAAGGAGTATAAGCCGCGCTACAATGTGCTCCTGAAAGACGATAAATCATATCCGTGGATTGTAGTGACCAACGAACTCTATCCACGCGTTTATCTCACACGCCAACACATCCGCGACGGCTCCAAGTACTTCGGTCCGTACACCAACATATCCGTGGCGCGAACGGTCCTCGAACTGATTCGCGAACTCTATCCGTTACGTACCTGCCGCGTGCCGATAACACTCGATTCTATCTCTCGCGGGTCGGGCAGGTTGTGCTTGCAATATCACATAAAGCGCTGTCGCGGCTGCTGTACAGGTCTCGTTTCACCCGAGGAATACGGTCGATACATCGAACAGGTGCGGCAGATATTGCGAGGCGACACCGGTTTACTGCTCGATTACTTGCGCGGCGAGATGGCACGTCTCGCCGGCGAACTCCGTTTTGAGGAGGCTCAGTCGCTTAAAGAGCAATTTCGTCTGCTTCAAAACTACTGTGCAAAAAGTGTTATTGTGTCGCAGACGGCAGGCGATTTGGATGTGTTCGGCGTGGATATTTCAGATGCCGACACCGATGCTTATATCAATTATATGCACGTGCGTTCTGGCGCGGTGGTACGTTCGGTGACGCTGCGCTACAAGCGTTCGCTCGAAGAAGATGCGTCGCAACTGCTGGCCTACGCGATGACCGAGATAAAGGAGTCGCTCGGCGTAAAGTACGACGAGGTGGTGGTGGCTCAGACACCCGAAGTGGAGATGCCTGAAGTGACGTTCACGGTTCCGCGTCGCGGTGATAAGGTGAAATTGCTCGAAGTGTCGGTGCGCAACGCCCGCCAATCGCGTATTGACGATCTCAAACACATAGCCAAGCATAATCCCGAAGAGCGCCTCAACAAGACCCTCGAACGGCTTAAAGCCGACTTCCGTCTGCCTGAATTGCCGCGACATATCGAGTGCTTCGATAACTCGAACATTCAGGGAACAAACCCTGTGGCATCGTGCGTGGTTTTTAAGGATGCCAAGCCGTCGAAGCGCGACTATCGCCACTTCAACATCAAGACTGTCGAAGGCCCCGACGATTTTGCGTCGATGCGCGAGGTGCTCACACGCCGCTATACGCGCCTGATGGAAGAGGGTGAGGAACTGCCTCAACTCATCGTTGTCGACGGTGGCAAAGGGCAGCTCAGTGCGGCTGTCGAGGCTCTCGATGCTATCGGGCTGCGCGGCAAAATTTCGATTGTAGGTATTGCCAAGCGACTTGAAGAAATCTATTTCCCGGGCGACAGCGTGCCTCTCTACATCGACAAGAACAGCGAGTCGCTGCGCATCGTGCAGCATCTGCGCGACGAGGCGCACCGCTTCGGCATAACCCATCACCGCAACCGTCGCAGTAAGTCGGCCATATCAAGCGAGCTCGATGCGATAAAAGGCATCGGCGAGAAGACGCGTACGGCATTGCTCTCACACTTCCGAAGCGTCAAACGCTTGCGCGAGGCGCCGTTCGACGAGGTTTCCGCCCTCGTCGGCCCGGCCAAAGCTCGGCTTGTGGTTGAGGGATTGAGTGCAGCTGATGTGGAAGCTCCTGCAGAAAAAAGTGGCGACAACCTGTAGGGACGTGCCTTTGGCACGTCTGCTGTGTGAAAAATGTGCAATTGATTAAATTTCAACGTGTTATACGCTAATGGCATGCGAAATGCACGCCGCTACACGAGTATATTTATTAATGTATTTATAATCAGATTATTAACTAATGAAAATAGTAATCCAACGTGTGAAGGAAGCTTCGGTGACTGTTGATGGCGAATTGGTGAGCAGTATCGGCTCCGGTATGATGGTTCTTGTAGGTGTTGATGTCGACGATACCGAAGATGATTGTCACTACCTTGTGTCCAAGACGTGCGCCCTGCGTATATTCGACGACGAAAACGGAGTGATGAATTGCTCAATAGTAGATGTCGGCGGGCAGATATTGGCAGTGAGTCAATTTACGTTGATGGCTTCCACACGCAAAGGCAATCGTCCGAGTTACATCCGCGCCGCACGCCACGAACTCGCCACGCGGCTCTATGATATGTATGCCGACGAAACCGCTCGCATTCTCGGTCGTCCGACACTCAAAGGTGTCTTCGGCGCCGATATGAAAGTGGCTCTTGTAAATGACGGTCCGGTCACTATCATTATCGATTCCAAGGACAGATGATGCGCGATTGAGCCGCGTTGCGGTCTAATTCATAATATTTAATCGAAATATTTTGAATAAGGAATAGCATTGTTGATAATCAGCTTATTACAAATGGTAATTTGTCTGAAAACGGCCGAAAAACGGCCGTTTTTTGCCCGATTTTGACAATATTTCGCGGCGATGTTTTGCTATTTATCAGATAATCCGTAACTTTGCACAGTTTTTCACCGACACAAAGATGGGAAAATTCACGGAATTCAAGTTGCCGCTCAAGTCGTTGAGCCACGGCCTGCACGAGTTTGATTACAAGCTCGACAAGGTGTTCTTCACCAATATGGAGAGCGCTGAAGTTCGTGATGCCGACCTCGATGTGAAGTTGACCGTCGATTATCGCAACGACAACTACGCACTTCATTTCGCAGTGAAAGGCACGGTGACAACGCTGTGCGATCGCTGCCTCGATGATTTGGTCCTTCCTATCGATGCCACCTACGACATCAACGTGGAGTATGGCGATGACTACAACGACGACAGCGACGACCTGCTTATAATCCCTGACAGCGACAATACGCTCAACGTGGCTTATATGCTCTATGATACCGTCGTGCTGGCGCTTCCGATCAAGCGTGTGCATCCGGCCGGCAAGTGCAATCGCGCTATGAGCGCCTTGCTCAAGAAGCATCAGGCCGGAGCGGATGTCGATGAAGCGATGCTCGGCGGTGACGACGGCGAAGCTTCTGCTTCCGATCCTCGCTGGGATGCTCTCAAAAGCCTCTCCGATACACTCGATAACGAAGAATGACGCATTTATTCCGTCAGAAAAAAAGATAAAACAAAATAACAATAAACAATAAAGCAAAATGGCACATCCTAAACGCAAACAATCAAAGACCCGCACCGCAAACCGTCGTTCACACGACCACGCAGTAGCGCCCACACTTGCACACTGCCCCAACTGCGGCGCATGGCACGTTTATCACACCGTATGTGGTGAATGCGGCTACTATCGCGGCAAGCAGGCCATCGTTAAAGAACAGGCTCTCTAAAGACGACCTTCTTCGGCAACGAAGGCAATGAAAAATTCTCCTGTCGCTTCCGAGGCTTGCAAATCCGCCCCACAGGGCTGTTGAGGACAAGTCGACGGAGCGGGAAGGAGCAATTTTTCGTATCCACTAATGACACTACAAAGTATAATCACATCACATCATAGCCATGCTCAGCGCTCGAATATCAGCAATTGCATCCTACGTCCCCGACGACATTCTCGACAACGAAATGCTCTCAAAGATGGTCGACACCAACGATGAGTGGATTACCACCCGTGTCGGAATCAAGGAGCGTCGCATCCTTCACAAAGAAGGTGCCGGCTCGTCGTACATGGGCATCAAAGCCGTCGACAAGCTCCTTGCCGACTACAACATCGACCCGGCCGACATCGACCTTCTCATCTGTGCAACCTCCAACCCAGATTACCGTTTCCCGTCGACGGGTTCGGTTATCGCCTACGGTTCGAACCTGAAGAATGCATATGCCTACGACATTCAGGCTGCTTGTGCGGGCTTCATCGTGGCTTTGCAGGATGCTGCAGCCTACGTCAAGTCGGGCACATACAAGAAAGTAATCGTGTGCTGCACCGAGAAGATGTCGTCGATGGTCAACTACAAAGACCGCGCGACATGTCCTCTGTTCGGCGACGGTGCCGCATGTGTGCTCGTTGAGCCGACCGAAGAGGCCGGCGTAGGCGTTATCGACGGCGTATTCCATGTCGACGGTCGCGGTCGCGAGCATCTTCTTATGGAGGCCGGCGGTTCGGTACTGCCCACATCGCAGGCTACCCTCGATGCCGGTCAGCACTACCTCTTCCAGGACGGCCGCAACGTGTACAAGAACGCCGTTACCGATATGCTCTCGGCCACGCTCGACATCATGCAGCGCAACAACCTCTCGGCCGACGACGTCGATTACCTCGTGCCTCATCAGGCCAATTTGCGTATCATCGAAGCTGTTGCCGACCGTGCCAAGTTCCCCATGGAAAAAGTTTTGGTCAACATCCAGCACTACGGCAACACATCGGCCGCATCGATTCCCCTGTGCCTCGACGAGTTCAAGGGACAGCTCAAAAAGGGCGACCGCATCGTCCTCACAGCATTCGGCGCAGGCTTCACCTGGGGTGCTCTCTACCTCATCTGGGATCTCTAAACCAAAGAACAACCCAATCATATCAAATGCCGCAGCGAGCAATCGCCGCGGCATTTTTGTTGCCATAATCTTCGATAATTCTCCCATACATCTCGCATATTTTCACAGACGATTATTGCTTAAAATCTCAAAAACGTGTAAATTTGCGCATTCGGAAATCTCAAAAACGTGTAAAATCATCCGAATGAAAATCTCAAAAACGTGTAATAGCAGGCTCTATGAAACGAAAAATATATCAACAACTACTTGATTGGAAGCAAAATAGACGTGGCGATGTAGCCTTGCTTATAGAGGGCGCACGCCGTATCGGCAAAAGTTACATCGTCGAAGAGTTTGCTAGGCGCGAATATGACTCATATCTGTTGGTAGATTTCAGTCGTGCCAATCCACGTGTTATGGAATTTTTCGACATATACCTTGATGATCTTGATACGCTGTTCCTCAATTTGGAGGTGTACTATAAGTCGCGTTTAACTCCTCGTGTTGCGCGTGGCGAAGAAGCACATTCGCTCATCATCTTCGACGAAGTCCAATTCTGTCCGCGCGCTCGTTCTGCAATCAAGCATCTCGTGGCTGATGGTCGCTTCGACTACATCGAAACAGGTTCACTGATAAGCATTCGGAAAAACGTGAAAGGGATCCTGATTCCATCGGAAGAGCACGCTATAGAAATGCACCCTATGGATTTTGAGGAATTTCTGTGGGCAATCGGCGATGATATGTTGTTCCCATATATCAAGAAACAGTTCGACGCCCACCGTCCGATGGGCGATGTAATGCACCGTCGTGCTATCGATTGCTTCAGACAGTATATGATAGTTGGCGGTATGCCGCAAGCCGTTGCCAAATATATTGAAACTCACGATTTTGCGGTAGTAGATTCGGTGAAGCGCGACATCCTTGCACTATATCGTAATGACATACGCAATTATGCGGACAATCAAGAGGCGCGAGCGACAGCCATCTTCGATGAAATCCCCGGACAGTTGCAGCGTCACGAACGCAAATTCCGCCTTTCAGCCTTGGGGGTTGATGCGCGAATGCGAGAGTATGCCGATGCATTCTTTTGGCTTAGCGACGCGCGAATTATCAACTGTTGCTATAACTCTACCGAGCCGAGCATCGGACTTAAACTTAATGAAGAGCGTACTACGCTTAAATGCTATATGAACGACACCGGTTTGCTGATAAGTCACGCATTCGACGAGCGAGGCATCATTGGAGAAGACTTGTATCGTAAGTTGATGTTCGATAAGTTGGAAGTCAATTTGGGTATGCTCATTGAGAATGTTGTTGCTCAGATGCTGTGCGCATCGGGACACAAACTCTACTTCTACAGCAGAACTTCAGACAAGGCTGAAGACCGAATGGAAATAGATTTTCTTGTAGCGAAATCGCGAACAACGAGCCGCCACAATATATCGCCAATCGAAGTGAAGTCAGGTGAAAAATATACGCTTACGTCGTTGCGAAAAATCATTGCCAAGTACGGCAATTATCTATCGACGCCCTACGTTCTACACGACAAAGATCTTAGAGAAGACGGAGGCATTGTATATCTGCCGCTGTATATGACGCCATTGCTGTAATAAAACCACAAGCGGCCGTGGCGGGATTCCGCCACAGCCGTTTGTGGTTTATGCTTCTTTAGGGTTTAGAATGCCAGAATGGGACGAGCGTGGCAGTCTTCGTTGAGCCAGCCGGCCATGCATTCGATGAGGCCGTCGGTGCCGATGTTGAAGATGCACGACGAGTCGCTTTCATAGGGTGTGGATGTGCGCAGCGACACGTAGTGACCGCCCGACGAATCCTTGTCGAGGCTCATGCTTTCCTTGTCGGCATCGGGAACGAGCGAGAAAGCTTCCATAAACTTGGCCAAAACGTCGTATGTGACCTTCTCGGATGCGTAATATGTGGCGTCGTAGCTCAGTGTCTGCCACGACTTCATCTTCGAGGCTACTTCGCCGCCGCCAAGGTTGGCCAGGGCGTCCCAGAGTTGGCCTGTCGAGGGAATGAACCAGCCGCTGGTGCTTTCGGGAGCGGCAACTTTGAATTCCTTGGTGCCGTAGTAGAACATCGGCACGAGGTCGTAGGCCGTGTCGCCGTACTTTTCGAGGACGGTTGTGGTGTTCTCGCGACCGGCGATGTTGCCGTACCAGGTCGATGCGAGTTTGGCGCCGCGGAGAGTGTCAAATTCATCTTCGCGCGAGTAGTACACCGTTTCGGGGAACTTGTTGTTGGGGTCGCAGATATTCTTGCAGGCGATTACGTAGCCGTGGGTGTAGCCGTCGGCGATGTCCGATGCGGCCATACGGCTCTGGTCGGTTGTGAATACGATACCGATTACTGTCTTGCCTTCGACCGGAGCGGGCTTCACATCAGCCCATACGGGATCTGTGCCGTCGGCGTTGATGCTGACGAGGCCACCGTCGCTCCAAGTGCCGTCGGAGTAGAAGTAATCGCCGATTTTCGGATCTGCGGGAGTGTCGGGGGTATCGGGAGTGTCTTCGCCGGCGAAGACGATGTCTTCAATGTCGGTGAGCTTATAAGTGACGTTCGAGCCGTCCTTGAGATTGATGGTCATCTGGGTTACCTGAGCGGTCTGGGCCGACGCGCCGAAAGCGAGGCATGCGGCGGCTATGGTTGCGTATATCTTTTTCATTGCTTGGCGATTTTGAAAGATTTATTGTGGATGTTGATGATGTAGATGCCGCGAGCGAGCGCCGAGAGGTCGACTGCGCCGTCGTCAGGCAGCGAGAGAGATGCCGCGCTGCGGCCCGAGAGGTCGAATACGAGTACGGGAGTGCCTGCCGCGAGACCGGTAACGGTTGCCGTCGATGTGACGCCGTCCCACTTGAGCGACACTTCGGTCGCTGCTCCGTCGACATCCATAATGCCGTCCCACGAACCTTCGAGGTCGAAGGTGAGGTTCACGATGTCGTCGTACGCGAACACCTGTTCGCCATCGGCGGTGACTATTTTCAGTGCATCACTTTCGGGCTTCATCTTCGTGATTTCGGACAATGCGACCGATGTCGATGTCCCGCCCGGGGAGTGAATCAGCAAAGCCGGCTCGGCGGCCTGAACTGACAATGCAAAAATAGCCAATGCCGGAAGAACAAATCTTTTTTCCTTCATAGAACTACTGAATTTAAATTAAGTACCTGAAAGTTTGAAATTATTTCAAACATATCGCAAAGGTATATAT
>CALKKU010000135.1 GCA_937995285.1 uncultured Bacteroidales bacterium
AGACCTTAAAAATCAGAGGCTGCGCCGTAATACGTAATTACGACACAGCCCCGCTGTCGCCCGACGCACAATTATTTATAACACAGTATATTGCATGCTAAGGGCATGCGAAACGCATGCCGCTACACCCAACCTTTGCGATGCAATTAATGTTGTACGTTTGCAGGCGGGCCAAAGGCTCGCCGCTACATTTGCCGGCTTTCTGTAGTCAGCGCCAGCGGGACGGATTTCTTAGACTTGATGCCGAGGGCGTTGAGGTTCTCGATGCGCTTGAGTACGTTGCCGCGGCCTTCGCTGAGACGGCTGCATGCCGAGTTATAGGCCGCGCGAGCCTTGTCGAGCTGTTCGCCGGCTCGGGCGATGTCGTCGAGGGCGCCCATAAGTTTGTCGAGCATCTTCGTTGCCTCATCGGCAATACGGAGCGCATTGACGTTGGTGTCCTCGGTGGTCCACATCTGTTCCACGAGTTTCACCACCGTTACCAAGTGGGTGGGTGACACAATGATGACGTGGCTGTCGTAGGCGCGTTGCCATAGGTCGGGGTCGCCTTGCATGGCAGCTATGTAAGCGCCTTCGTGGGGCATAAACATCAGCACGAAGTCGGCTTTGTTGAGGCCGATATGGTCCTGATAAGCCTTGTCGCGCAGTTCGCGAATGTGATTCTCCACCGAGCGGATATGCGCACGCAGGGCGGCTTCGCGCTCGGCGTCGGTATCGGCGTTGAGCATACGCAGGTAGTCGCTCAGCGACGCTTTGGAGTCGATGACAATCTTGCGGTCGTGCGGACAGTTGATTATCGCGTCGGGACGCAGCAGGCGGCCTTCGCCGTTGTCATTGGAATCTTGCAGCACGAGCCAGCGGCCTTCTTCAAGACCTGAATGTTCGAGAATATTGAGCAATACCATCTCGCCCCAGCGGCCTTGGAAACGAGTGTTGCCCTTGAGCGCATCGGCCAGTCGGCGCGTCTCGTCGCCCACGCGGCGGTTGAGTTCCACAAGGCTTTGTATGCCTTCGCGCAGCGACAGACGGTCGTTGTGCTCGGCCGAATAGCAGTCCTTGAAGTCGCGTGTGAATGTGTCGAGGCTCGTGCGCAGCGGTGCCAACACGGCTTCAATCGATGCGCGGCTGCGGAGGTCGAGCTGCTGTGAATTGGCTTGCAGAGCATCAGTGGCGAGGCTTTTAAATCGTTCTTCGAGCATTTGTCGCTCCGATTCGAGTTGGCGGGCGTGAGACGCTTCGGCATCGGCAAGGCGTTGCTCGGCGACGGCGCGAGCTGTGTCGATTCGGGCGTTGTCGGCATTGAGAGTGCCTATGCGGCCGTAGCAGCGGATGATTATTGCAACGGCCGCCGCGAGAGCGCAGCCGAGTATTATTATGGTTATGGTGAGTAGGGTAGTCATGTCGTGCGGATTTTAGGACAAAGTTAATACATTTTCAGGCATTTAACTATTCCGATATTGGCAAAGTGCAAAAAAATCTTTAACTTTGCGGTTCAAAATCTGAAAATTCAGTTATGCCCAAAAAAGCAATTGATTATATTTTCGAGGCAAGTTGGGAAGTTTGCAATAAGATTGGAGGCATCTATACTGTGTTGTCTACCAAGGCAAAAAGCCTCCAAAGCCTATACAAAGACCACGTGATATTTATAGGTCCCGATGTGTGGACCGCAGAAAATTCGGCTCCCGACTTCACGGAGTCGAAAACTTTGTTGCGTCGCTGGCGCGAGACGGCATTGCTGCCCGAAGGCGTCAACGTGCGTGTAGGTCGTTGGAATGTTCCCGGCAAGCCCCTTGCAATACTTGTGAAATTCGATGCTTTGTTCGCTTCCAAGGACGCCTTCTACGGCCGTATGTGGGAGCGTTTCGGTGTCGATTCGCTTCATGCCTACGGCGACTATGACGAGGGCTGTGCTTTTGCTCGCGCCGCCGGTATGGTGATTGAAAGCCTCGTACAGTTTCTGGCGCCCAAATGTGGCGGAAACTTCGTTGCACACTTCGACGAGTGGACAACCGGTATGGGACTTCTCTACGTGAAAGATCGCTGCCCGCAGGTAGCCACCGTGTTCACTACGCATGCCACGAGCATCGGTCGCAGCATTTGCGGCAACGGCAAGCCCCTATACGACTATCTGACAGCCTACAACGGAGATCAGATGGCTCGCGAACTCAATATGGAGGCGAAGCATTCGCTTGAAAAGACTGCCGCTCACGAAGCCGACTGCTTCACCACGGTGAGCGATGTCACCGCTCGCGAATGCGAGTGCCTGCTCGAACGTCGCCCCGACGTGGTGACGCCCAACGGCTTCGAGCCCGGCTTCGTTCCCGTCAAGACAAAGTTCAAAAGAGCACGCTTGGCCGCACGCCTGCGCCTGCTCGAAGTGGCATCGGCTCTGACAGGCCGCCGCTACGACGACGATACATTCATCGTATGCACTTCGGGCCGCTGTGAATATCGCAACAAGGGGCTCGATATGTATTGCGACGTGATGATGCGCCTTGCCGACAGCGGCACACCGCGCAAAGTGGTGTCGTTCGTGATGGTGCCCGCATGGAGCGCCGGTCCGCGTGTCGACCTCGTGTCGGCCGTGACCGAAGGCTTCTCTTCGGGCCTCGCTGACAAAGTGTTGACCCACAATCTCAATAATTACAACGAGGATCCGGTCAACCGCCGCATCCACGACCTCGGATTTGCCGACAGCAATGCGGCAGACAACGTGGCGGTAATCTACGTGCCTTGCTACCTCAAAGGCGACGACGGCATCTTCAATATGTCGTACTACGACCTCCTTATCGGTATGGATGCCACCGTATTCCCCTCGTACTACGAGCCGTGGGGCTATACACCGCTCGAAAGCATCGCTTTTGGCGTGCCTACCGTCACCACATCGCTTTCGGGCTTCGGACAGTGGATCAAGGCTACGACCGAGCATACATTTGCCGATTGCGGCGTGAGCGTCGTGGAGCGCAACGATTCCAACTATTGCGACGTGGTGGCTCACATCGCCGACGACCTCACCGGGCTGATGGCACTCAAGCGGTCAGCCAAGTCGCAGGTCGACGCGGCAGCTATGGCTACGGCCGAGCGCGCCGATTGGAGCCGATTCATAGTCTTCTACGAGGAGGCTTACGAAAAGGCTCTGACCAACTGTGAAAGCAGAAATTAAACAATCATACTTACTCAGAAATTCAAAAAAACTCACAAAACAAAATTTTTAATAATGAAACTTCCGGTAAGCAAAACTAATGCACCCGTATGGCGTGACATTACCGTGAAAGCGGCGCTCCCCAAGCAGCTCAAGCCCCTCGAAGAGATGGCTCGCAACCTGTGGTGGGTGTGGAACAGCGAAGGTAAAAACCTCTTCCGCGAACTCAATCCCGATCTTTGGCGCCAGACAGGCGAAAACCCCGTGATGCTGTTGCAGCGTCTGTCGTCGGAACGTATCGACGAAATCATTGCCGACAAGGCCCTGATGGATCGTATCGCTCACGTCTACAACAAGATGCGCGAATACCTCAGCAAGCCCATGCGCAAGGATGCTCCTTCGGTGGCATACTTCTCGATGGAATACGGCTTGTGCAACTGCCTCAAGATTTACTCCGGCGGCCTTGGCGTGCTCGCCGGCGACTACATCAAGGAAGCGTCGGACAGCTGCATCGACATGACCGCAGTCGGCTTCCTCTATCGCTATGGCTACTTCGCTCAGTCGCTCAGCGTCGACGGCCAGCAGATCGCCAACTACGAACCGCAGAACTTCAACCAACTGCCTATCGATCAGGTGATGGATGCCAACGGTCGTCCCGTGGTGCTCGAAGTACCGTTCCCCGGCCGCGTGGTTTACAGCCACATCTGGCGTGTGAACGTAGGCCGAATGAAGCTCTATCTGCTCGATACCGACTTCGATGCCAATAGCGAATTCGACCGCCAGATCACCCACCAGCTCTATGGCGGTGACTGGGAGAACCGTATCAAGCAGGAATATCTGCTCGGTATCGGCGGCGTGCTGATGCTCAAGAAACTCGGCATCAAGGCTCAGGTATATCACTGCAACGAAGGCCACGCAGCGCTCCTCAACCTCCAGCGTCTCGTCGACTATGTTCAGGAAGATCACCTGCCCTTCAACACAGCCCTTGAACTTGTACGTGCTTCGGGTCTCTATACAGTACACACCCCCGTGCCCGCCGGCCACGACTACTTCGACGAGTCGCTCTTCGGCAAGTACATGGGTGAATTCCCCGCAAAACTTGGCATCTCGTGGAACGACCTTATGAATATGGGTCGCGAGAATCCCGATACCAACGAACGCTTCTCGATGAGCGTGTTCGCTCTGAACACCTGCCAGGAAGCCAACGGCGTAAGCTACCTCCACGGCGAGGTGTCGAAGCGCATGTTCTCGGGCATCTGGAAGGGCTATTCATGGGAAGAATCGCACGTAGGCTACGTCACCAACGGTGTGCATATGCCCACATGGGCCGCTTCGGAATGGAAAGACTTCTATTGGAACAAGCTCGGCCCCGAAGTATTTGCCGATCAGAGCAACCCCGAAGTATGGAAGGGCATCTTCGACGTTCCCGATGAAGAAATTTGGAACATGCGTTGTCTGCTCAAGAACAAGTTCGTCAACTTCGTCAAGCGCGACTTCAAGGAGAAATGGCTTTCAAACCAGGGCGATCCCTCGTCGGTAATGGAAGTGCTCGATCGCATCAACCCCAACGCACTTATCATCGGTTTCGCTCGCCGCTTCGCCACATACAAGCGTGCACACCTTCTCTTTACCGACCTCGACCGTCTGTCGAAGATTGTCAATAACGAGAAGTATCCCGTACAGTTCATCTTCTCGGGTAAGGCACACCCCGCCGACGGTGCAGGTCAGGATCTTATCAAGCGCATCATCGAGATTTCGCGCCGTCCCGAATTCCTCGGCAAGATCATCTTCCTTGAAGACTACAATATGATTGTTGCCAAGCGCCTCGTGACCGGTGTCGACATCTGGTTGAATACGCCTACCCGTCCTCTCGAAGCATCGGGTACATCTGGCGAAAAGGCCGAAATGAACGGCGTGCTCAACTTCTCGGTACTCGACGGTTGGTGGTACGAAGGCTACCGCTTCAACGAGAAGGCCGGTTGGGCGCTTACCGACAAGCGTACATACACCGACCAGGCTCAGCAGGACAAACTCGATGCCGCCACCATCTACAAGATGCTCGAAACCGAAATCATCCCCTTGTACTTCGATACCAACTCGTCGGGCTACTCGCCCCGCTGGATTCAGTACATCAAGGGTTCGATCGGCAACATCGCACCGCACTTCACCATGAAGCGTCAGCTCGACGACTACATCGACCGCTTCTACAGCAAGGAAGCTGCCCGCTTCAAGAAACTGTCGGCTCACGACTATGCCAAGGCTCGTGAAATCGCCGCCTGGAAGGAACACGTGGCCGAAGCTTGGGACGGCATCAAGGTGCTCGACGTTCGCAACTCTTCGGAATCGGTCAACACCGTCACCGGCGACAACCACCGCGTTGAAGTCGTTCTCGATACCAACGGTCTCGGCCGCGACATCGCTGTCGAACTCGTAGTATTCAGCACCGAAGACAACAAGGAGAAGTTCGTAAGCCGTCAGGACTTCAAGGTAGTGAAGGAAGAAGGCAACGTACTCACCTACGAACTCAACGCCAAGATCAAGGATGCCGGCGTATTCCGCTACGGCTACCGCATCTATCCCAAGAACGAAGCACTGCCCCATCGTCAGGACTTCGCATTCATGCGCTGGATCTAATTGATATTCACCGGGCTTAGACCCGTAGCATACGTTAATCGCCCCCGCAGCTCTATGGAACTGCGGGGGCGATTTTTTTATGAAATTTTGGTCGGACGGACCAAAATCCGGGGGTACGGCTTTGCTGTCGTTGTAACTTTGCATCGAAAATAAATGTCTTAACTTATTAAATCGTGTTTATTATGTGTGTAATTGGTGAAATTCCCGACTTATGTCCTCTCAGACGTGATGTTACATCCGACATGCCGCGTCCGCCTGCACGGTGACGGATAATATTAAAGAGTACATTGACATTGTGGATAAAAACACAAAACGCGCATCCTGTGATGTGGACGCGCGTTTCGGAGTTATCGTGTTGCCGCCATCGACGGCCGGTGATTAATCTTTGATGAGGTCGTGGCCTGTCATTTCGGCAGGCTGTGCGAGGCCCATGATGTGGAGCAGCGAGGGAGCCACGTCGGCGAGTACGCCGTTGGCGGTCGTTGCGTTCTTGTTTTCGGTGACGTAGACAAACGGCACGGGATTGAGCGAGTGGGCTGTGTTGGGTGTGCCGTCGGCATTTTCGGCGTGATCGGCGTTGCCGTGGTCGGCGATGATGATCACTTCATAGTCGCCCGTACCCTTGGCGGCTTCAACCACGTCGTGGAGGCACGAGTCGAGTGTGGTGACCGCCTTCTGGATTGCGGGATAGATGCCGGTGTGGCCCACCATGTCGCCGTTGGCGAAGTTGACGACGATGAAGTCGTATTTGTCTTCCTTGATGGCAGCGACGAGCTTGTCCTTTACCTCGAATGCACTCATTTCGGGCTGGAGGTCGTAGGTGGCTACCTTGGGCGAAGGTACGAGGATGCGG
>CALKKU010000136.1 GCA_937995285.1 uncultured Bacteroidales bacterium
GTTTACAAAAATTCTACAATTTGGCGATATGAATTAAATTTTGTAGTTTTGCGGATAAAAGAAACAATCTTGTCGAAATGATAAAATCAGCATCATTGACTAATTATGGCCCGATAGACCGGCTTGACATAGGTGGCCTGGGGCAAATCAATCTACTGATCGGTCCTAACCGTTCTGGGAAGACTATCTTTCTGAAAGCCTTGTATTCAGCCCTCAGAACAATAGAGTTGCATCGTCGTGGCAAAAATATTGAAAACGAAAGAGAAATACTTTTTAAAAAGTTGTATTGGACTTTTCAAACGGATAAGATTGGAAATATTGTAAGACGCCCGGAGCATGGCGGCTTGTCATTCAGCCTGATAGAAGGGGATGAAGGCTCATTCAGTTATTCGTTCAGCTCGTCAGCTGAAAAGCAAGTCGTAAGAGTTTCAAATTCATGTCGTCCCCGTGAAACTAATTCTATTTTTCTTCCGGCCAAGGAAATTCTGTCGTTGCTTGACACTATTGTTTATGACAGGGAGGTGCGCCAATCATTCGGCTTTGATGATACGTACTACGACCTTGCCAAGGCTCTAAGGCCTACTTCAAGAGGTAAGAACGTTAAGATTTTCAGCACGGTTCGAGAGCGATTGGAAAATGCTATCGACGGGCGTATCGTGTTCTCCAAAGAAAAAGAAAAGTGGGTGTTCAAACAAGGTAACATAGAGTTCGACATATCATTGACCTCAGAGGGTACGAAAAAAATTGCAATTTTCGACACGCTATTAGGCAATCATTACTTGTCGCGCGATTCGGTCGTCTTTATTGACGAGCCGGAAGCAGGGTTGCATCCGAGTATGGTGGTCGAACTGCTTGACATCATTAATATTCTTGCCAAGGCCGGTATGCAATTCTTCATTGCATCGCACTCGTATTTCGTGATTAAGAAACTATATTTGATTGCGCATTCGGAAGGCATATCAATTCCTGTTATTTCCTTTGGAACCGGTAGCGAAGATGGCAATATAAGTGTCGGAGATCTAAGACGAGATATGCCTGACAATCCCATAATAGAAGAATCTATCAGACTTTATCGTGAGGAGATGAGTTTATGATTACTCTGAACGAGTCGGGAATGGTCTTTAAGTTCCCTGACAATGACTGCTTCTTAATTGAGCGTGATGCCGTGGCAAAGAAATCGCACGTTAAAGTGTGTGAGTGTCTTGCACACATTTCACGGAATGGAAAGGATAGGTATGCATTTATAGAAGCTAAAAGCTCGGCACCAAAAGAAAAGGTATGCGATCGTAGTAAAGTTTTTTACGATGGCATACCTATGGAAGAGTCGTGGATTGTGTTGACAAATTTTGACAGGTTTGTCAATGATATATGTCAAAAATTTGAAGATTCATTCTCGACCTATAGTGCAATAACAGCCGGTTACCACAGACGCGACGCCAAATCGCGAATTCCTGACGGATGTAAGGGCCTCGATAATTTGAACGTACAATTCGTATTGATTGTCAACGGCTTCGAGGAAGAGTGGTTTCCGCCTCTCAACGATGCGTTAAAGAAGCGATTCCGACATTTTCTCAATGCCTGGAATATTCCCGATATTTCTGTCAAGACGCTCAATGCCGACAGTGCTAATGATATAGGTATCAGCGTTTCCGTAGCAGAATGAAATCATTGATCTTTTAAAGGAGCGGCTTTGCTGATGGTGACGAGGTAGACGCCGCCGAAGATGAGGACTACGGCGACGGCTTTGATGGCTGTGAAGTCGTCGAGGCCGAGGCAGATGCCAACTACCATTGCCACGATGGGCTGCACGTAGTTGTACATTCCCACGATTGTCGGGCGTAGGTTCTTCTGGCCGACCATTACGCAGATGTAGGCCAGGAACGTGGCGCCGACCACTACGTAGGCAATGCCGGCCCAACTTTGCCACGGCAGTGCGTTCCAGTCGATTGTGGCGAGGTCGCCGACGGTGACGGGCAGCATGGCCACGGTGGCGAAGAGAAACATCCACTTCATCAGAGTGACGAGCGAGTACTTGCGGATGAAGTTGCGGTACAGGGTCAGATACAGGGCGTAACTCAACTGCGCCGTGAGCACGATAAGGTCGCCGAGCATCGGGTTGGAACCGCTCGCCGCCGTGTGCCCCGAGCCGTTGGTGACAAGGATTATGGCACCTGTGGCACCGAGCGCTATACCGCCGGCTTTCTTCAGCGTGATCGGCTCGTGAAGGATGACCCAGGCAAGCAGCATCACCCACATGGGCATCGTGGTGGTGAACAACGAACCTTCGCCCGGCGACGTGAGGTTGATGCCCACGACGAAGCAGCCTTGATTGAATACTATGCCGAGCATTGCCGCTCCGGCGAGCAGTAGCAGATCTTTGACAGGTACGTGTTCGCGTTTGCGTTTGCCGAAGATTGATGCGAACCAAAAAAGAGCGGCCGCTCCGGCCACTCTGAAATCTACCATTACCAACGGAGTGATAAGTCCGGTGGCGAGCACGAGTTTCACCACCGGACTCATCAAGCCCCACATGGCGTTGGCGCCAAACATGGCGATATGTCCTTTGGGGTTAAAGTCCATTTTTATAACGTCAGACGATTACCAGCGATTGTTGTGAATGTACTCGGGTTTCCACTTGTCCTTGATGTTGGCCGGGGCAACGGGGTAGCCCATCGGTACTACGGCAAGGGGTATGATGCTGTCGGGTAGGTTGAAATGCTTCTGCACGGCTTCAACACGCTCCTGCGAGGGATATACGCCGGTCCATACGGCGCCAAGTCCGAGTGCGTGTGCGGCGAGCAGCAGGTTTTCGGTTGCGGCCGATACGTCCTGAATCCAGAAGCCTTGACCTTCGCCTTGCAGAGCGCGGCCGAGGTTGCCGCAAGTGACGATTGCCAGCGGCGCGGTGGCGAGCATCTTGGCTCGGGGTAGGGCGGCGCTCAGCGAATCGAGGGCTTCGCGTTCGTTAACTACGATAAATTCCCAAGTCTGCGAGTTGACGGCTGTCGGGGCGGCCATGGCGGCGCGGAGAATTGTCTCGACGGTGTCGGCTGAAACGGCGTGTTCGGGGTCGTACTCGCGTACGCTCGAACGGGTCATGATGCATTCGATGGCTGCATTTGCCGAGTTGTCGGCGGCTTCAGCGGTTGCTTTGGAGTCGTTGTTCTTGCATGCACCGAGCGAAAGGCTCATTGCGGCAACGACCGATGCTGTACAAATTAAGTGATTGACTTTCATAGAATGAGGAAATGAATAAATGAGGAAATGTATTGTCGAAAACGAGGGCGTGCTCGTTGATGTGCACGCCCTCGTTGTGGTGTATGAGCTAAACTCCGATTAGAGCGCAGCCTGACGGTTCTTTACGTCCTGAAGTTTTGCTTCGTCCTTGAGGTTGTAGTAAACGTTTTCGAGGTAGCGGAGCGCGTCGGGGTTGTCCTGATTTGCGTCGTACGAACGTTCGAGATATTCGGCTGCTTCCTTGAAGAGGGGCACGATCTGTTCGTTGTACATCTTTTCAAATTCGGCGGGGTTGGCGGGAGCGGCATCGCTCAGAGCGTATGCTTCTTCGCACAGCGAGCGGCCGTACTGCAGCAGAGCCTGCCAGTTGTTGGGATCGAGTTCGATAGCCTTTGCAAACATACCCTTGGCATCGGCCTTCTTGTCCTGATTGTCGAAGAGGATACCCTTCACGAAGTAGTACTGCGAGTTGTCGGGGTTGTTGGCGATGGCTTCGTCGATGCGCTGGAATGCCTTGTCGAAGTCCTTGTTCTGGAGGTAGTAGTTGATGATGTAACCGATGTAGGTGGCGTCTTCAGCACCGAAGATTTCCTGTGCCTGCGAGGCAATCTTGTAGGTCTCTTCGTTGTCGTTGAGGTTGGCTGCAACGGCGAGGGCGTAGTCGAAAAGCTGCTTCTTGGCATAGCCGTAGCTGCGTGCGCTTTTGAACGAAGCGAGAGCGTTCTGGAGTTCGTCGGCCTGCCATGCTGCGAGAGCCTGGTTGTAGTAGATTTCACCGATGATGGTGTCGGCGGGTACGTTGCTTGCAATGCTCTTTGCGAACACGGGGTTCTTGATCATGCCGAGATAGATGTCCCATGAACGGTATGCGCCCTTGAAGTCACGGAGTTCCCAGAAGGTGATTGCGCAGCTGTTGAAATCGTTGTGGTGACCGGCGAGGGTGTTGACGATTTCCTTTGAGTACTTGGTTTTGATTTTGCCCTTTGCATCGGCTACAGAGTCGAGGGGCAGGGCTTTCATGAAGAAGTCATAGCCGTTGAGGAGGTCGTTGGCCATGGTGGCGTTGCCGCCTTCGGGCAGCTTGTTCAGCGCCTGAAGACCGAGCAAGTGGTCGTATTCGGTGAACGATGCCTTACCGGGGATGAAGTAGGTCTGAGCAAGATCCTTAGTCTCCGGGTCGGTAAATGCGGGAGTGATGATGGTGGCTACTTCTGCGGCCGGTTTTCCATCTTTCATTGCGCGTTCAGCGTCCTTGAGAACCTGTGTCTGTGCTGAAGCACTAACGGCGGTTGCGAGGATGGCTGCTGCCAAGGCTAATTGTTTTTTCATAACGAAAAATGTGTTGGTTAGTTGGTATTGTTGTTTCTAATTAATTATCGGTTTCGTCGGCGTTGTCGTCAGCCTCGGGTTCTTCAGCGGGCGGCGCTGCGAGGTCTTCGGCCGAGAGTTCGGGGAGTTCTTCACCGTCGATTGTTTCCGCTGCTTCCTCGGGGTCGGCGGGCACGGGGCAGATCGAAGCAATTTCGTCGGCACGCTTTTCGAGGTTGATGAGGCGCACGCCCTGTGTGGCACGACCGGCAACCTTGATGTCCGACACGCGGATGCGGATGAGCATGCCCGAGCGGTTGACAATCACGAGGTCGTTGTCGTCATTCACGCTCTTGAAGCCTACCAATTCGCCGGTCTTTTCGGTGACGTTGATGGTCTTCACGCCCATGCTGCCGCGCGATGTGGTGCGATAGTCTTCGAGCTGCGAGCGCTTGCCATAGCCGCGTTCCGATACCACGAGTACGGTATCTTCAGTGCCCGGCTCCATAGTAATCATACCCACGACTTCGTTGTCGTCGTCGAGGCGCATACCGCGGACGCCGCTTGATACGCGACCCATGGCGCGGAGCGATGCGGTCTTGAAGCGGTTGGCCTTGCCGTGACGTGCGGCAAGCAGGATGTTGCTGCTGTCGTCGGTCATTTCCACGCCGATGAGCGAGTCGCCTTCGCGCAAGATGATTGCCTTCTTGCCCTTGGCAAGCACGCGGGCGTATTCGCTGAGCGATGTCTTCTTCACTACGCCGCGGCGTGTGGCGAAGATGAGGTAGTGGCTGTTGGTAAACTCGGCATCGTCGAGGTTCTTGCAAGCGAGGTATGCGCTCACCTTGTCGCCTTGTTCGATGTTGAGCATATTCTGCAGGGCACGACCCTTCGACTGCTTGGAGCCTTCGGGAAGTTCGTACACCTTTAATTTATATACGAGGCCGCGGTCGGTGAAGAACAGCATAGAGCAGTGCATCGACGCGGTGTAGACGTGTTCGATGAAGTCTTCGTCGCGAGCCGACGAGCCGCGCGAGCCCACGCCGCCGCGGTTCTGAGCGCGGTATTCGCTCAGCGGGGTGCGCTTGATGTAGCCCAGATGCGAGATGGTGATGATCATATCGTCGTCGGCATAGAAGTCTTCGGCGTTGAAGTTACCGGCATTGTAGTTGATGTCGGTCTTGCGTTCGTCGCCGTAGTTCTCGCGGATTTCGATGAGCTCGTCGCGAATCACGCGGCGGCATTCGTTGTCGTCGGTGAGGATGAGGTTGAGTTCCTCGATGTATGCTTCGATTTTCTTGAGTTCTTCGTCGAGCTTGCCCTGTTCGAGCTGTGTAAGCTGACGCAGACGCATATCCACGATGGCCTGTGTCTGCGGCTCCGACAGCGAGAAGCGTTCGGCCAGGCGGGCGCGGGCATCTTCGGTGTTGGCCGATGACTTGATGATGGCGATAACCTCGTCGATGTTCTGCGAAGCGATGATGAGGCCTTCGAGGATGTGGAGGCGCTCTTCGGCTTTCTTCAGGCGGAACTTCGTACGGCGGATCACCACTTCGTGGCGGTGCTCGATGAATGCTTCGAGCAGTTCTTTGAGATTGAGCGTCTTGGGACGGCCGTGTACCAGTGCGACATTGTTCACTGCGAACGATGCCTGCATTTGGGTCATCTTGTAGAGCTTGTTGAGGACAACGTTGGAGTTGGCGTCGGTCTTTATCTTGATGACGATGCGCATACCCTCGGCGTTACTTTCGTCTTTGATGTCGGCGATGCCGTCGAGCTTCTTTTCGGTAACCAATTCGGCGATACTCTTCACGAGTTCCGACTTGTTGACACCGTAGGGGATTTCGTTGACGATGATTACTTCGTGCGAATCTTCCTGCTCGATTGTGGCGCGTGCGCGAATTACGACGCGGCCGCGGCCGGTGGTGTATGCTTCTCTCACACCGTTGTAGCCGTAGATGGTGCCGCCGGTGGGGAAGTCGGGCGCGGGAATTATCTTGATGAGGTCGTCGATTTCGATTCCAGGATTGTCGAGAACGGCGATTGATGCGTTGATTGCTTCGGTGAGGTTGTGTGGCGGCATATTGGTGGCCATACCCACGGCGATGCCCGAAGCACCGTTGACAAGCAGGTTGGGGAAGCGGGTGGGGAGCACGGTCGGTTCCTGACGCGAGTTGTCGTAGTTGGGCTGGAAGTCGACTGTGTCGCATTCGAGGTCGCGGAGCATCTCCTCGCCCATCTTTGCCAAGCGCACTTCGGTGTAACGCATAGCTGCGGGACCGTCGCCGTCGACCGAACCGAAGTTGCCGTGGCCGTCGACCAGCGTGTAGCGCAGCGACCAGTCCTGTGCCATACGCACAACAGTGCCGTAGATCGACGAGTCGCCGTGGGGGTGATACTTACCCATGACCTCGCCGACGCAGTTGGCCGACTTCTTGTGCGGCTTGTCGGAGGTGTTGCCCATCTCGTTCATGCCGAACAGCACGCGACGATGTACGGGTTTCATACCGTCGCGAACGTCGGGCAATGCGCGAGACACGATCACCGACATCGAATAATCGATGTAGGCCGACTTCATCTCCTTGCCGATATCGATTTTAAAAATTCTATCTTCGTTGTTTATATTTATATCTTCTTCCTGCATGTGTAAAGAATTGGATGGTTCTTTCAAAAAATCAAGCAAAGGTACGAAATAATTTTCATTCAACCACCATTGCCGGCGCTCTTTTATTTTATAATGTGTGGAACGGTGTTGGTGCGGTAAATCTTGGCGGTTCGGGGAATTATTGCTAACTTTGCACCCCGAATCGAATCACATCACACATGAGGATATTAGTAACAGGAAGCCGCGGCCAACTCGGCCAAGAATTGCACGATGTCTTGGAGCGAATGAAGCCCGGAATTACCACGTATGTCGATATTGACACGCTCGACCTCACCGACCGCGAGGCGGTCGACAACTTCTTGCGTGCCGGAGAGTTTACCCACGTGGTCAATTGTGCCGCGTACACTGCGGTTGATCGCGCAGAGGAGGAAAAACTCGAATGTGCGGCCGCAAATATCGATGCCGTGGCCAACATAGCACGCAATGCCGACGAACTCGGTTTCAAAATCATTCATATATCGACCGACTATGTGTTCGACGGCAGCGCCAATCGCCCCTATACGGAGAGCGACAAGGTGAATCCGCTGTCGCAGTACGGCACCACCAAGCGCAAAGGTGAAACTGCGCTGCTCGGCCTTGCCCCCGAGAGCGTGATTATCCGTACCGGGTGGTTGTATTCTCCTCATGGACACAATTTTGTAAAAACCATACTCGACAAGGCGGCGTCAATGCCGACCTTGCGTGTCGTCAGCGACCAAGTTGGCACGCCCACCTATGCCGCCGATCTGGCCGAGGCTATCGCGACTGTGCTGTTCTATCAGCAATGGGTATCGGGTATATTCAATTACAGCGATGAAGGCGTTACGTCGTGGTACGACTTCGCCGTGGCTATCACCGAGTTTGCAGGAATCACCGGATGTGATATCGAGCCGTGCAATTCGGATGAATATCCCACGGTGGCTTGCCGCCCGTTCTACAGCGTGCTCGACAAGTCGCGCTTCAAAGCGACATTCGGCGTAGCCATTCCCAACTGGGTGGCCTCGCTCAAGAAGTGTATCAACCGCATAAAACAAGGCGAACAATGAGTGAACTTACCGACCAGATAAGCCGTCGCCGCACATTCGCAATCATATCGCACCCCGATGCCGGTAAGACCACTCTTACCGAGAAACTCCTCCTCTACGGTGGTGCAATCCACATTGCCGGCGCCGTAAAGTCGAATAAAATCAAGAAGACCGCGACCAGCGACTGGATGGAAATCGAAAAGCAGCGCGGTATCTCCGTTGCCACGTCGGTGATGGGCTTCAACTACGGCGATTATAAAATCAACATCCTCGATACTCCGGGTCACCAGGACTTTGCCGAAGATACTTACCGCACCCTTACGGCTGTCGATTCGGTAATCATTGTGGTCGACGTTGCCAAGGGTGTCGAAATGCAGACGCGCAAGTTGATGGAAGTGTGTCGTATGCGCAACACTCCCGTGATTATCTTCGTTAACAAACTTGACCGCGAAGGGCGCGACCCGTTTGATATTCTCGACGAACTCGAATCGGAACTCAAAATCGGTGTCCGTCCTCTGAGTTGGCCTATCAATATCGGCGCCAAGTTCAAGGGGGTCTACAACATCTACGAGCACTCGCTCGACCTGTTCACTCCCGACAAGCAGAAAGTGACCGAACGCGTCGCTATCGAAGATGTCAACGACGCGCGTATCGACGAAGCTGTCGGCGAGCGCGACGCAGCCAAACTGCGCGAAGACCTCGAACTCATCGAAGGCGTATATCCCGAGTTCGACGAGCAGGCCTATCTCGATGCAAAGGTTGCGCCGGTATTCTTCGGTTCGGCACTCAATACTTTCGGTGTCAAGGAACTGCTCGATTGCTTCGTGCGTATCGCTCCCGCTCCCAAGCCTGTTGAGGCTGTCGAACGCACGGTGCGTCCCGAGGAAGAAACGTTCAGCGGTTTTGTGTTCAAGATTCACGCCAATATGGATCCCAACCACCGCTCGTGTATCGCCTTTGTGAAGATTTGTTCGGGTAAATTTGAGCGAAATGCCGCGTACAAGCACGTCCGCTCGGGCAAGATGATGAAATTCTCCGCTCCGACGGCATTTATGGCTCAGAAGAAGAGCATCGTCGACGAGGCTTATCCAGGCGATATTGTTGGTATTCCCGACACGGGAAACTTCAAGATCGGCGACACTCTTACTTCCGGTGAAGAAATTCACTTCAAGGGTTTGCCGAGCTTCTCGCCTGAGATGTTCAAGTATATCGAGAATACCGATCCCATGAAGTCGAAGCAACTCGAAAAGGGTATTCAACAACTCATGGACGAGGGTGTGGCTCAGTTGTTTGTCAATCAGTTCAACGGTCGCAAGATTATCGGTACGGTCGGTCAACTTCAGTTTGAAGTCATTCAGTATCGTCTGCTCCACGAATACGGGGCGCAGTGCCGTTGGGAACCCATATCGCTCTACAAAGCCTGCTGGGTCGAGAGCGACAACGCCGAGGCTATGGCTCAGTTCAAGCGCCGCAAACATCAGTTTATGGCTGTCGACCGCGACGGGCGCGACGTGTTCCTCGCCGATTCGAGCTACGTACTGCAAATGGCGCGTACCGATTTCCCCGACATCAAGTTCCACTTCTCGTCGGAATTTTGACAGAAAAACCGCTGCATGCTTGTGCAGTAGAAAAAAAAGTAATATCTTTGCAGTCGCAAAAATCAATGCAAGACCAAATATTTAATTAATTACTAATGGCAACAAAAATCAGATTACAACGCCACGGTCGCAAGAACTACGCGTTTTATCCTATTGTTATCGCCGATAGCAGGGCACCACGAGATGGTAGATTTATTGAAAGGATAGGTTCTTATAATCCGAACACTAATCCTGCTACAATTACTCTTAACTTCGAACGGGCCTTGTATTGGGTAAGTGTGGGCGCAATCCCCACCGACACAGTTCGCAACATCCTTTCCAACGAAGGCGTTATGCTCATGAAGCACCTCAATGGCGGTGTAGCCAAGGGCGCATTCGATCAGGCTGAAGCCGATCGTCGTTTCGCTGCTTGGAAGGCCGACAAGGAAAAGAAGGAAAATGCACTGAAGGCTACATTGGCCGATCGCAAGTCGGCTGCCGCCAAAGAACGTGCTGAAGCAGAAGAGGCAAAGAACAAGGCTAAGGCTGAAGCCGTAGCCAAGAAGAAGGCCGAACTCGCTGCCGCCAAGGCTGAAGCCGAAGCAGCTGCCGCTGCCGAAGCCGCTTCGACCGAAGAAGCTACCGAAGCTCCCGCTGCCGAATAAGCCCCACCCGCTTTTCATACAGCATCTAACGAAATCCTTTAAGAGGGTGTGTTGGCTCGCCTGCTGACACACCCTCTTAATCCTTAAAATAAGATTATTTTTACTTCACACTTCGATTATTCCATGAAGAAGTTTCCCGAATATAATGGTCTCAGCCTCCCGTCGGTCAACGAGGAGATGCTCGAGAAATGGAACAACGAACATCTGTTCGAGCAGAGTATCGACACCCGCAAGGGCGCACCGGCATTCGTATTCTTTGAAGGTCCTCCTTCGGCCAACGGCATGCCCGGTATTCACCACGTAATGGCGCGTACCATCAAGGATATTTTCTGCCGCTACAAGACTATGAAAGGCTTCTGCGTCAAGCGCAAAGCCGGTTGGGATACTCACGGACTTCCCGTGGAACTCGGCGTCGAAAAGGCTCTCGGCATCACCAAGGAAGATATCGGCCGCAAAATTTCTGTCGACGACTACAATGCCGCCTGCCGTCGTGAAGTAATGAAATATACCCGTGAGTGGGAGACGCTCACCAACTCGATGGGCTATTGGGTCGATACCAAGAATCCCTACATTACCTACGACAATCGCTACATCGAATCGGTGTGGTGGCTTCTGTCGCAGTTGTATGCCAAGGGCTATCTCTACAAGGGCTACACAATCCAGCCGTATTCGCCGGCTGCCGGCACCGGCCTCAGCTCGCACGAGCTCAACCAACCCGGTTGCTATCGCGATGTGAAGGACACTACGTGTATCGCACAGTTCGAGATTACCGATCCCAAGGAAGAAATGCTGGGGTGGGGTACTCCCTATTTCCTCGCATGGACCACAACTCCGTGGACACTGCCCTCGAACACAGCCCTCTGCGTAGGCCCGTCGATTAACTACTGCGTCGTACGCACGTACAACAAGTACGACGGCAAGCCCGAGACGGTTGTTCTTGCCGAAGACCTTCTGACCTCGGTGTTGAATGCAAAAGCAAAGGATATTGCATTGGCCGACTACAAGCCCGGTGACAAACTCATCCCGTGGGAAGTTGTCGCTCGCTTCAAAGGTCCGGATCTGGTGGGTATGCACTACAAGCAGCTCATCCCTTGGATGTCGCCCGGCGAGGGCGCATTCCGCGTAATCCCAGGTGATTATGTTACCACCGAGGACGGTACGGGTATCGTGCATATCGCGGGCACGTTCGGTGCCGATGACCTTCGCGTGTCGAACCAAAGCGGCATTCCTCCGCTCGAACTCATCAACCGAGCAGGTAAAATATGCCCGATGGTCGACCTCAAAGGTCGCTTCTATATGCTCGACGAACTCGATCCCGAATTTGTCAAGAATCGTGTCGATATCGAAGCCTACAAGCCCTGGCAGGGTAAGTTTGTAAAGAACGCCTACGACCCCGAAAAGAAGGACGGCGACATCACTCTCGATATCGAAATCTGTATGTGGCTCAAGGAGCAAGGCAAACTCTTCGCTACCGAAAAGCACGTGCACAACTATCCTCACTGCTGGCGTACCGACAAACCGGTGCTCTACTATCCGCTCGATTCATGGTTTATCAAGACCACCGCAGCGCGTGAGCGTCTGATGCAGCTCAACGAAACCATCAAGTGGAAGCCTGCGTCGACCGGCAGCGGCCGTTTCGGCAAGTGGCTCGAAAATCTTCAGGACTGGAATCTCTCGCGCAGCCGCTATTGGGGTACTCCGCTACCCATCTGGCGCACCGAGGATGCCAAGGAAGAAATGATAATCGACTCCGTGCAGAAACTCTACGATGAAATCGACAAGGCAGTGGCTGCCGGATTGATGAAGTCGAATCCTCTGCGCGACAAGGGCTTTGTCCCCGGCGATTACTCGAAGGAAAACTACGAGAAGATCGACCTCCACCGCCCGTATGTCGACGACATCATCCTCGTATCTCCGACCGGCCGTCCGATGCGTCGCGAACTCGACCTCATCGACGTGTGGTTCGACAGCGGTTCGATGCCCTATGCTCAGATTCACTATCCTTTCGAGAACAAGGAAGCGTTTGAAAGCGGCGAAGTATATCCCGCCGACTTCATCGCCGAAGGTGTGGATCAGACCCGCGGTTGGTTCTTCACCCTGCACGCTATTGCAGGTATGATATTCGACCGTGTGTCGTACAAGGCCGTTATCTCCAACGGTCTCGTGCTTGACAAAGACGGCAACAAGATGTCGAAGCGCCTCGGCAACGCCGTCAATCCGTTCGATGCCATCAAGCAGTACGGTTCCGACCCATTGCGTTGGTACATGATTGCCAATTCGTCGCCGTGGGACGACCTCAAGTACGACCCCGCAGGCGTCACCGAAGTAGGCCGCAAACTCTTCTCGACACTCTACAACACTTATTCATTCTTCGCTCTCTACGCCAACGTTGACGGCTTCACCGGCAGTGAACCTCAGGTGCCGGTATCGAAGCGTCCCGAAATTGACCGTTGGATTATCTCGTTGCTCAACACTCTCGTTGTCAACGTCGACGAAGCCCTGGCCGACTTCGAGCCTACCAAGGCTGCTCGCGCCATCAACGACTTCGTACTCTACAACCTCTCCAACTGGTACGTACGCCTCAACCGCAAGCGCTTCTGGGGCGGCGGCCTCACCGAGGACAAACTCGCTGCATATCAGACCTTGTACACCTGTCTGCTCACGTTGTCGCGCCTGATTGCTCCGGCAGCTCCGTTCTATGCCGACAAACTCTACCGCGATCTTACATATGTTGATGGCAAGCCTACCGTGGCTTCGTCGGTTCACCTCGACGACTTCCCCGCAGCCGACGCCGTTCTTATCGACAAGGAACTCGAACGTCGTATGGAAATAGCACAGAAGCTTACTTCGATGTGCCTCTCGCTCCGTCGCAAGGTCAACATCAAGGTGCGTCAGCCGCTGTCGACCATTATGATTCCCGTTGCCGACGACGCAACACGCGCGATGATTGAGTCGATTTCCAATATTCTGCTCACGGAAGTCAACGTGAAGTCGCTCAAACTCGTTCACAGCGGCGACGGCGTGCTTGTGAAGCGCGTGAAACCCGACTTCAAGAAGCTCGGCCCGAAGTTCGGCAAGCAGATGAAGGCAGCCGCCAAGGCTATCACTGAGTTGTCGCAGGCCGACATAGCTTCGCTTGAAAGCAACGGCTACATTGACATCAACATCGAAGGCACCACAACACGTGTCGAGACCGCCGATGTCGAAATCATCTCCGAAGACATCCCCGGATGGCAGGTGGCCAATGACGGCAGCCTCACCGTGGCACTCGATATCACCATCACCGACGAATTGCGCAACGAAGGTTTCGCCCGCGAGATTGTCAACCGCGTACAGAACATCCGCAAGGATCGCGACTACGACATCACCGATCGCATATCGCTCACATTCGAGC
>CALKKU010000137.1 GCA_937995285.1 uncultured Bacteroidales bacterium
AATCTGCATATTAAAGAATTTTGAATATAAGCAAAATTTATGAATAATATAACCTCAAACTCAAAATAAATAACTACCTTTGCCGTCGAAATCAACACACTTTCCCGCAAAAAGCCATGCTTCGACGCCTGTTCACCGCACTGACAATCTTTTTTATTTCATCGGCCGCCCTCGCCGCCGAGCATTCACCTCGACTTGCCGCAGCACTTGACAGCCTCGACCGCGCTATCGATATGCGCTCCGAATACGTACGTGCGCGTATGCTGCAAATCGATTCACTGCGCCACACATTCAATAAAATTCCCGCCGACCGCCGTACGGTCGACGACTACATCACCATAGCAACCGCATACCAAAGCATCCTGCCCGACTCTGCCTACCGCTACCTCGCGCAGGCCTACCGCATGGCCGACACCTCGGGCGACCGTGCCAAGCGCGACGCCGTACTCGTACGCTATGCCGACATTCTCAATGCCACATCGCTGAGCCACAGCGTCATATCCACCCTCGACAGCATCGATGCATCCGCGCTGTCCGTTCCCGCGAGGATGAGCTACTTCTCCGCTATGGCACAAGCCTACATCAACACCGCCGAGCACCAACCGTGGCGGCTGTCGACCGAGCGAATGAGTTGGCGTGCAAGCGAATACCTCGATTCACTCAAGGTTCTGTTTCACGAAGGAGGCACGGCATGGCGTCTCACCGACGCTCAAATTCAATACCTCAAAGGTCACGACACTATGGGGCTTGGCGAACTCAACGAGCTGTTCGACGAAACGGCGCCCGACAATCCCGTCTACGCCACCCTCACCGCCCTGCTTGCGCGATACTACTCCACGCGCCCCAACCGCCGCGAGGACTATATGTATTATCTCACACTCTCAGCCATTTCCGACATCCGCAGCGTCAACAACAATCCCTCATCAATCGTCGCACTCGCCCGCGCCATGTACGACGAAGGCGACATCGACCGTGCATTCCGATACCTCAACATAGCGAGCAACTCAATCGGAGGCCTCACCACGAGCCGCCTTTCGGGCGAGATACTATCCACACTCATAGGTATCACCGACGATATGAAGCGCCGCGAGACCAATGCCGAGATGATGTCGTATGCTCTCATCATCATCTTCGCCGCTATCGCTGCCACAATATTTATATATACACGCAAGGTCAATCGACGCCGACAGCGCCTCAACAGCCGCATTGACGAGCACGAAACTTCAATCAATCAGCGCGATGCATATATCAATCAGTTACTCAATATGTGCTCCGTCTACGTCGAAGGCATCGAAGAGTTCAGCCGCTTTGCCGCTCGCAAACTCAAAGTCGGACAGACCAAAGACCTATACGACTCCATCGAAAGCGGCCGATTCAGTCAGGAACTCAACGACCGCTTCTTCACCGTATTCGACACAGCCGTTCTAAGTATGTATCCACGTTTCATTGACGAGCTCAACGAACTGCTTCTACCCGACAAACGCATAAAGCAATCCGGCGACCGGCTCTCGCCCGAACTCCGCATTATCGCCTTCATGCGCCTCGGCGTGAGCGACAGCGGACGTATATCAAAATTCCTCGGCTTGTCGCTCAATACCATCTACACCTACCGCAACAATATGCGCAGCCGAGCCGTCGACCGTGAAAATTTCGAGAGCGACATCATGAAAATCGGCAAAAACAGTCATATATAATGTTATATTTATAACGTCGATGAAATATTTTCCAACACTGAATATCAA
>CALKKU010000138.1 GCA_937995285.1 uncultured Bacteroidales bacterium
ATTTTATTCAGATTACCTGATTACAAGCTTTTACTTGATTACAACTTTGGTCACTTCGTTGCCCGAGCGACGGAGGTAAAGACCGGGAGCGGCATTGGCCGCATCAATCTTCACACCCTGGAGGTTGTACAGTTCCACATCAGCGTCGGCATCGGCTGCATCGATGTCGTTGACACCCGACAGCACTGCGTGGCCCGAGATGATTGCAGCCGACTCGGGAGCACCTTCGGCGGTCATCACGAGATATACATTGTACTCGCCTTCCGATTCGGGAGCGAATGTCACCGTGCACTTGCCGCCTTCGGCAGGCAGTGTCTCAGGCGATACACTGAAGAGTTTGGCATCGGCACCGCTGAACGACAGCTTGATGTCACCGGTGAGGTTGAGGCCTTCGATATCTACATCAACCGAAGCCGATGTACCGGTCGAGGCATTTACCTCAGAAACCTTCTGCACGGGACGAATGAACGGCAGATCGCCGCGACCCCATGTAAAATTGTCGACAAAGTAAGTTGTCGAGTTGTCGTTGCCGCGAGTGTCCTTGAAGCGGAAACCGATGAAGAACACATCGGCGAGGTCAAGGCCTTTGAGGTCGATGGTGAACGGCATCCAAGTGTCGTTGTAGTCAGCACCCACGGGCAGCGAGAGGCCGTCGATGGGCTGGATATAGTAGTCGGATGCTGTCTTGCCGGGTTCGATATAGCATACTTCGAGCGGGCACTGCGACATAGCGTCTGTCATATACTTACCGCATACGTCGAATGTAAGGAGAGGCTGCGCAGCGTTCTTGAAGTCGAGGGCCGGCGATACGAGTATTGCTTCCATATCTTCCTGCTCGGTCATCTTGCTGTCGTAGCCCGTGATCTTGGCCATACCGTTGTTTTCATCGTCGGTATAAGCCCACCATGCGCGTGTACCTTGAGCGGCGTTGTTGACCCAACCGTTGATGCTCAGCGGCTTGTTGCGGTCGCCGCAATCCGAGAAGTTTTCGATTACGAGTGCCTGAGGCGATGTAGTGTCGAGAACAAACGCGTCACCTTCGGGCTGCTCGGGAACTACGTCACCGGTCGCTTCGCCTGTGAGTGTCACGGTGACGGGATCAAGCTTGATACCCGAGAATGTAACGGTTTCAGAATACGTACCTGCTGCCTCGGGAGCGAATGTGATAGTGATGTTATACTGACCGTTGATGATGCTCGACGTACTGAGTTTGAACGCACCGTTCGATGCGCCCGACAGAGCCACTGAGTTGAAGTAACCGATGAGGTTCGCAGCTGTGTACGAAAGCGTCTTTACGTCCGATTCTCCGACTTTAGCCGCGAACGACATTGAAGTTTCGGCGGGAGTCACTGTCGGCGGATTTGCCGGGTCGTAAGCGTTGGCGCTCACCTTCTTCGACTGGAAGAAGTCGGCCGGGTTTGTGAAGTTGAATGTAACGTTGCACGAGTGCGAACCGACAGCTGTCGGAGTGTAAGTCACCACGATTTCTGTCGTCGACGTACCCTTCGACAACTTGTCGACATTGATGCCGAACATCTTTGCCTGCGAGCCGCCGAGATAGATTTCCACGTCTTCGGGAAGATCTTTGGCAACGACAGTGTACTTTGTCACTTCATACGACTTGCCCACTTCGAGCCATTCAGTCGCGGGGATAAGACGTGTTTCGGTGATTTCAAATGAAGGTTCGACTGCCGTCTGTTCAACACCGTCAGCGCTGCACAGTGTTACGATAGCGGCACTTGCCGAAGTCGATATACCGGTAACAGAAGCAACCGATGCAGCGCTGATAGCCATACCGGATGCTGTGCTCGAAGCAAATGCGCGAACACGACCGGCACCCGAAGCATCCGACACGGCTGTACCGGTCGAAGGCAGAGTGAAGCCGTCGGTCCAATCGGTGAACGTAACGTCTTTCACCTTCACCACGCGGTTGAGGTACGAATCAGCCTGTGTCTTGAGCGTCGAGAGTGTCACTTCAATCGGTTCTACCGTATTGCCTTGACTCTTGACAGTGGCAATCAAGCCACCTTCGACCGACTGGAACGGCCAAATAGACACCACGCCGTACGACTTGCCATAAACCATAAAATACATACCGGTAAACTTGTCGCCGACTTTAAGATTTTGAGCGGCGGCATCGGTGTATTCTACATCCATGAGCATACCGCCGGTTGCGTCCTGAGCATAAATCTTTGTGCCGTCGATGTATGTAACTGTGGCAGTACCTTCATAGCGGTACACATTGTAGTCACCATCTTCGAGCAGATTGATGAAGGCTGCACCTGCGATAGGCTTGACTTCCGTTACCGAAGCCGCCAGCGGAACGATTACGGGCGAAGCGCCTTCAGTCTCGAAGCTGAGTTGACCTGTAAATTCGCCTGCCTTTGTCGGATTGAGCGTAACAGCCACATCATAGCCGTCGGCACTCATCACATCTTCCTTGGCGATGGTTGTTACAGTTGTTGTGAACTCGCCCGAGATTGTTACCGTCACATCCGTTGTGAGGTTTTCACCCTTAACCTTCACGGTCTTGGTCGTTGCCGGGGTGTACTGATAGCTGTCTCTTATACACATCTCCGAGCCCACGAGACCGTACT